>NZ_CAMYKH010000155.1 GCF_947258935.1 uncultured Muriicola sp. | reverse complement strand
CAGCAACCCTACTTTTAAATGCTTCATTTGCTTTCGTTTTGTGCTAAGTTAAGTCATCCAAATGTGATTTTATTGCTTAGGCAGACTCAATATAACCAATACTTCCGGGAGGTCCGTACCTTCAGTTGCCAATGCAATAAATTTGAATCGGATGCAATACTTGTTATTCAAGTTTTTCTTGTGAACAATAGCCTCAAATATGGCATTGGGAATCTGAAATCCCGTCCTCTGTTTTTTGAATCCGTATCAGGAAGAAATCATAGGGATCAAGGGTAACTTGTAAGACTCTGTACATTCACAAACTTCATAAAACATTATGATTTTATTACAGGCAAGCCCATTTTCTTCAGGAGGTTTACGAAACGGGGTTCATCTCGTAAAAAGGTAAATAGAGGGTCAACACTTATATAAGGCATATTGCTATCATGTTCTTCGTATGCTTTTTCGAGCCATTCTAATGATTCCTCTTTCTTTTTTGCACGACAATAAAGAGTTGCTATTTGCCAGGAGGGAAAATAGATCGAATCGCGATGTGCGATCATCATCTCGGCAGTACGTTGCATAGCCAAATTGTAGCCGCCTTCTTCAAACCCTTCTTCAAGAGATTTTAGCGCCAGCTCATTTTTCTTTAAGCTGTATATTTTTTTAGCGAGTTCTAATGATTTTTGAGTATCGCCCAATTCCTGATAGACCGCCCAAAGCGCTGGCAGTCCAATACCTTGGTCTGGTTCAATTTCAATTAGTTTTAGCAATAATTCAAGGGCTTCATCATAAGTGCCTGTCCATGAATGGACATATATAATGTATTAAATGGATCTAATTCCATTGCAAGTTTGCTATGCGGAAGCCCTTTTTCAGGATCGCCCATGATTGCCAGAAAATGGGAGTAATAAGCCTGTGAAAAGGCGTAATTTGGATTTATTTCAATGGCTTTCAAAAACTCTTTTTCTGCTTTTTTCCAATTCCAATCTCCCCAGGTGTATTTAGTGGCCATACCAGCTCGAATTTCAACAAGAGAACTATCGAGCATCAGCGCTTTATTTCGTGCAGCATCAACTTTTTCAGCGACTTCCTGATAAGGTAAAAATCCATGTTGTACATAGGCTCCCCAGGTTCTGGAAATACCTAGATAAGCAAGGGCATAAGTAGAATCAATTTCACTGGCTAATTGGAAATAACCCATAGCACGTTCAAGGTCTGGTCTCGTACCTAGCTCCCAGTAACCCATACCCCTTAAATAAGCTTCGTAAGCATCAGGGTCTATAGGCTTAGATTCGGTTAGTAATTTTTCTTCCTGGGGAGTCAGATTTATATGAATTTGCTGAGAGATCTCTTTGGCAATTTTCTTAGAAAGATTCGATATCTGTCCCTTTTCAATATAGAAATCGTGCACCCATAACTGCTGCTCTTCAGGAAAAGCACTTACCAATTTAACCTGGATACAAATTTCATCTCCATAGCAAGTCACAGAAGTTTCAATAGCTGCGTCTATATTAAGTTCGGTGGCTATTTGGGGGATAGATTTGCCTACGTCTCTGTAGGCATTGGCCGTTCGTTTGGAAGGTACCCTCAAGGCACTTATTTTTCCCACATCCCCTATCAGGGCATCATGTATACCTGCGACCACATAATCAAGGGAGTCATCTCCGGTAAAATTGTCAAATGGCAGAATAAGTAATGATGATATCTCAGAAGACTCTGTTTTGAAATAATTTCGGATCCAGGGCCCATTGGCAACAATCAATAATAACAAGACAATATAGGTATAGATCGATCTGCTAAGTTTATGAAACAGGCTTTTCCCTTGAAGTTCCTTTATTTTGGCAGCAGTGGGTACTGGCAATCCATCTTCAACTATGGCGTAGGTATTTACCAGATAACTAACATTTTTTAATTTGACCTTACCTAAGGATTTTGTTTTAACAGCGGTTTCGGCCCTAATAGATTTTTGAATGGATTCTGATATATAAATTCCACCCGGGTCAGCGACAGATTGTAATCGAGAAGCAATATTCACCCCATCGCCAAAAATATCTTCGTGATCAAAAGTGATGTCACCAAGATGCAATCCGATTCGAATTTTCTCTTTGATCAGTTG
>NZ_CAMYKH010000154.1 GCF_947258935.1 uncultured Muriicola sp. | reverse complement strand
ATACATTCTGGTGCGATAGGCATTAAATTCGTCAAGTTGATTTGGCATATTTTTTTGCTCTTTTAGCTTCCCGTTTCAATACGCGCCCGGAAATATATATACTCAATTGATATAGGATCAGTACAGGTACAGCCACAATGATCTGGCTGGCTACATCGGGAGGGGTGATCACCGCCGAAATTATAAGAACGATGACCAACGCGATCTTTCTATATTTTTTTAAGATCTCGGGTGTCACCAGGCCTACTTTGGTAAGAAAGTAAATAATGATGGGTAGTTCAAAAATAAGCCCGCAGGCAATAACTGCAGCCCGCACCGTGGAAATATAGGAACTTAGATCAATATCATTAAATACCTCATCACTTACAGTATATCCTCCTAAGAAATTAATGGAGAGGGGCGCAACCACATAATAACCAAAGAGTACTCCCATAAAAAAGAGCAAGGAAGCTACAAAAATAAAGCCTCTCGAATTACTTCGCTCCTTTTCGTAAAGCCCCGGACTAATAAAACGCCAAAGTTCATATAATATATAGGGAAATGCGATTATGAATCCAGCCCAGATAGATGTCCATATATGTGCCGAAAACTGACCTGCCATAACCCTGCTTTGTACTCTGAACAGGGGTTCTGTACTGCAAAAAGCCTCGCTGAACCCTAACATTTTGGATAGCTTGCAAAAAAGAGCATAGGTTGGAAAATCCGATTTTTTGGGCCCAAAAATGACGGTATCAAAAATAAAATCCTTCATTAAAAAGGTTGACCGGATAAGGTGCCATCGCAACTCTTCCAAATGATCTAGGAAAGACATTTCATTGGGGTCCTCGGTTTGCTTTGCCATTAGAGTATACCTTCGTTAATAAGGTTGTGTAAGTGTACTACTCCCATGTAAGCATCGTCCTTTTTTACCAGCAATTGTGAAATGCCGTTTTTTTGCATCTCCTTTAGCGCATTAACAGCCAATACTCCCGGTTCAATAGTCTTTGGGTCTTTGGTCATAATATCCCTCGCTGTGAGGCCATTGATATTTTCGTATTTGTTTAGCATTCTACGGATATCCCCATCAGTAACAATCCCTATAAGTTTATTATCTTCCATTACGGCTGCAACTCCAAGCATCTTCTCGGAGATCTCAACAATGACATTCTTAATTGCCGAATTAGCCTCTACCTGCGGCTTCATATTTTTTCCTGAAATATCAGCAACACGCAGGTACAGTTTCTTTCCCAAAGTACCCCCGGGGTGAAATTTCGCAAAATCTTTAGGGCTAAACCCTCTTAGTTCCAATAAACAAATTGCCAGGGCATCGCCCATTACAAGTTGGGCGGTAGTACTTGTTGTAGGGGCCAGATTATTGGGGCAGGCTTCCTTCTGTACATAAGTATTCAAAATGAAATCTGATTGCTCTGCTAAATAAGATTCTGTATTGCCGGTCATGGCAATTAATTTGTTACTGCCTACTTTGATCAATGGGACCAGTAATTTGATCTCCGGTGTATTGCCACTTTTGGAGATACAGATCACAATGTCTTTCTGCTGAATGGTGCCAAGATCGCCGTGGATGGCGTCTGCAGCATGCATAAAGATAGCAGGAGTTCCGGTCGAATTTAATGTGGCCACTATTTTAGAGGCAATCAATGCACTTTTTCCAATTCCCGTTATTACAACTCTGCCTTTACCGCGGTATATACAATCTACTGCATCCGCAAATTGTTGATCCAGAAGGGAAGCCAAATGGTGGATGGCGTCTCCTTCGGTACGAATGGTTTTTTTTGCCAGTTCCAATATGCTTTTGCTCTTGCTCAAAGTACCTTTATGATTTTGTAAAATTGAATGCAGATTTTGTCTAAAAATGTAATCGCTTTCTAAAAGAATGTATTATATTTAAGAAAACAAAATTACGCAAACTTATTTTATAGGGTATTCTAATAACACAAGAAAAATACTTCAATAACCCAAAATCGTTTAGTAAACAATAGCTTATTGTAGTGCAAGGGATTTTTAATGCTGGTGGATAAAATAAATTATTAGGGAATGGTATTGAATGATACGGAACTTCAAACGTCACTCAAAAAGTATTTTGGATTTTCAA
>NZ_CAMYKH010000153.1 GCF_947258935.1 uncultured Muriicola sp. | reverse complement strand
ACCCTTGTTAATCATTTGATTTTCAAGGGTTTTTCGTTTTTATTAGTCAATCATTAGCCAACAATTCGCGATTTTTCTCAAATTCAGATATAATTTTCATTTAAGAACACCGAATTTGACAATTCTCATTCCAGAAAAATTATTTACACGAGATTAAAGGCCCAAACCTAGTGTTTTCCTCTGAGGGGGTTAGTTAATCAAATCCCCTTCGGAACATTACCATACATATCCAACGCCTGATCGTATTTAAAGGGCTGCATGACCGACTATCTCATCCTTTTCAATATCCCATTCCACCTCAACAAAGAACTTGTTTTTGGTGTTAGGCTTAATGGATAATTAATTCAGTTTCTTTTTTTTCTTGTCATTTGCCACCTGTAGGTTTCTACAAACAACTTGAATCCTCCTTCGATCTGTTGATTGAGCTCTTTTCTTCCGTCTCCACCAAAGTATGCTATACCATCCCCAAATTGCACTATAACATCCGGATTGATCTCACTCTCTAATTCCTCAGGATCTGTTTTAGGTATCTGAGCAGCAATCTCAAGAGGCAAATCACCTATATTTTCTTTGATATAATCCTGAAGCCATTGATCGCTTGATTTTGCTGTAGGATCGGGCTCAGGGTCCTCAACCGGGCCAAAAGCAAAACTTCTTTCTCTTGTTTTTGTTTGACTATCTGATTTTTCTGTTGTACCGTTATCTGACCAAATAACCGAATTCATGTCTTCTTTTTCGTCATATTCATAAGATATATCATAGCCCCCCGGAATAATCTTTAATGCTTTGCCTGACTCATTATCAAAAGCAACGATCCATACAGCATTTGTAACGCCTTCGATTTCTTTGTTCTTGAGTGTTTTTTGAGTTTGTACATTGGTTTCATATCTTACTTCAGCACAATTATTCCCAGTATGATTACCATAGTCTGCACGTTTATCGTTAGAGAATAAGTTAAACAAAGCCAGGTTGACATTTATGGGTTCATAATATTCCCACGTTTGATTGTACATAGGCATTTCTGCTCTCTCTATCAGTTTCAAGTCGACGTATATTGAGGACTCTATTTTTTCATTCAGACGGCGACCCTTCCCTATGGTACTTTCACAGTTTTTATTCGTTGTGATTTCCTCCGTATCAAACTCTATTTTTTGTTCATAGGTGGCTTTCAGGGTAAGCGTTGCATCATATTCTAGTGGCTTCACTCTGATAGTTCCCTTCCCTTCTACTTTATCGGGCCAATCAACAGGTTGGAAACTCGCTGTAATATTGATCATTTTATCGTTGTTTCCTGCTTTGTAGATCATAATCACCTCGCCTCTATCATTAGTTGTATATCCACCTTTGGTCGAAATGTCTCCATCTTGCAAACCGGTCACTTTGACTTGCAGGTCTTTTCCTTCTACGGGGTATTCATTACCGTCCGGATCTGTGATCTCTTGGCGGTCAGGGTTCACTTCCAACTCAAGTCCTCTAATCGTTATATCTTGTATCTTCGTTACTTTCTTATCGCGGCCACAAGTTAGGATCTTAACCGTTTCCATATCAGTATCTATGCCGTTTTTCAGAGTAAAGGTAGCAGAAGCACCAACAGGCTTTATGATCTCCAAAATAAGCCCCCCTGCGTACTTTTGGCCACCACCTTGAGGGAAGCGACGGGTCGGTTCAAGTTCTGCACGTTCAGTTTTTTCCTGTAATGCTACCTTTTGGCCAGGTTTAATACCATATACAACCTCACCTTCACAATTTGTTACATCGATCTTAATATCCATTGAACGATTGCCTTGGATAGGGGATACATATTCCTTTTTAATGGATATCGTCATCTCTGGTCCTCGCGGTGGCAGAGGATGAGATTCTTCATAATCGAAAATACGTGGTTCCAAATCACCTAATTCAGCCACATTCCTAAAGATCGCTATCATTAATTCCCGGTCCCATGTTAGTTCGGCACTAATAATCATACCCTCAGTACCACAGGCTGATCTTGTGCCAAAGCGACTCTCTATTTGAAAACCTGTATACTTGTCTCGATAAATATCATCTGGACCGGGAATTCTAATTTTTTCGCGGCTTCCGGTTACACTGAGGCTGTAGGAGAAATAGTAATCGAATTCATCTGGGACACTTCCGGAAACCTCTACAAATTCCGTAGTAGGCGAAATGCTTTTCAAATCCTTTAGGACCTCTGCCTTGATCTGGTTTATCCACATTTCCTCCGTCTGAGGAGTGTAATAGGAATTTGCATATGAAAAAAAAACCTCTTTGCTGGTTACTTGTACAATCCCATCAAAAAATACAGCTACCCTGGGTTCAGAACAGTTATCTACCTGGGCAAGTCCTATTGTTACTACATTAATTACACACAGTAATACTAAAATCTTTTTCATTGGTGTAGTTTTAAGGATATCTACTTATAGTAGCCTTAATATAGCTCATCAAAACAGGCAGGACAATGATGCACATCAGGTTTTAAAAAGTATTTTGATAAGTTTTTTAGGCAAAAATGAAATTCTTCAAAAGGGTAGTTCTTGGTATACAAAGAGATAACCCATTTTATGTATCATCCTTTTTCCAACCCTCAATCCAGAATAATTAAGCAGACGGAATAAAAGGTCCCTAATTGAGTATCTTTTTTTGAGAAGGCAAGGATCCAATGCTAATTTGAAGATAAAACATGCTTGTGTTTCTTTATCCAA
>NZ_CAMYKH010000152.1 GCF_947258935.1 uncultured Muriicola sp. | reverse complement strand
ACTTCGCCACTCGAGCCCCCGGTGCTCTTGAAGCTGCTCAATTTCTGGATATTTTCTTCGTCTCCTGCCGCGAACGCACTATTTAAAAATAGCGACAGCAGGCATGCGGAAGTCAATAATGGAATTGTTTTCTTCACTTTCATCGCTCCTCTTCAATTTATTTTTTGGGGGGCAAGTTATAACACATCCAGATGATTACCTGAAATACTTCCCTCGGCGACTAATTGCCTGAGAGATATTTGGAGTTTTGGGGCCATTGCACGGAACATTTATGAACCGGCATGAAAACAATTTGTCCACCCTGGCACCGGAGCATACGGCAAGCTATGTAGAAAAAAATCAGCCGCCACAAAGGGGGGGTTGCTATTCTTTCCGCTACACCTAACAAATTTAAGTATTTTAAATTACATTAAAAAACCCTAGTAAGTCTATGATTTAAAAGGTTTAAAGGTGGCGCGCCCGGAGAGCATATAAAAACTTAGTGCTTCACCCCTCAATACACCCATTTGCAGGGTTTGCCTGGCATTGACAGGTCGGGACTTTCCTGCAAGACTTTTTCTCCCCCCCCCATTAATAAGAGGAGAACCTGGTAATTTTGTGGATAGTAAAGAGCACAATCGTTATAACTTTTATGTAATTTTTTTATCCAGAGGACGAGTTGGCATTACTAGATTAGCCAAAGGACTACTTTTTCTATTCCTTCTAATTTTTTCCGGATATGCATTGAGTGGAGATAAGGAGGCAGGAGAGGAAAGATATAAGAAAACCTGCATCAACTGTCATGGACCAGCGGGTAAAGGAGTAGCCAGCTATCCAAAAATATCTGGAAATGAAGTTTCTTATACGACGTCAAAGTTAGAGACATACAGGGATGGGATTAAAATAGGACCCAATTCGTCTTTGATGATCATGTTTGCCAAGCCCTTGACGGATGAAGAAATTGCAAACTTAGCCGCGTATTTAAAAGACGCGAAATACGAAATAAATTAAGGAGGACAACATGATGAACCCATTAGGTAAGTTTTTCACGACAGTCATAGCGTTTGCCGTGATGTTTGGAATGTTTTCTAATGCCCATGCTGACGGTCATGAGGGGATGAACGTACCGACGATTAAATCATCGGCGCTTATGACCGGACTTGAAAGTCCATGGGATATGGCCTTTTTACCTGACGGTACCATGTTTTTTACTGAAAAAGTTGCAGATATCAACTTTGCCAAGAATCGTACACTTTACCTTTATTCCACTTCTTCCAAATATCATGGTTCCGGTTGCAAAACCAATTTTGAAAAGTGTGACGGGAACATTGTTATGCGGTTCAAAGTGAGCGACGACCTCAAGAGCGTTTCCAACCGCACCGATATCGTTAAGGATATTCAATACAAGCCATTCGAGTCGAACCAACCATTCGGCGGTCCTGGCGCTCACAATGGCGGCAGGTTACGCATTGGACCGGGAGGATTCCTCTGGGTAACCGGTGGTGATCGTCACAGAGGCATTTGTCCTCAAGACGGCCAGTTACTGTGCGGTAAAGTACTTAGAATCGATGGAGACGGTAACGCACACCCCGGAAACAACCCGCCTGCCGGCTTTGACAAGCGCATCTACACTTACGGGCATAGAAATGTACAAGGTATAGATTTTCGTCCGAGTGATGGTAAGGCGTTTACTGCAGAGCATGGGCCATGGCATAACGACGAGATTACCGCATTGGTAAATGGTGGTAATGCCGGTTGGGATCCTGCAGAGAAAAGAGCTGGCAGAGGCGCATGCCCGGACAAGTACTGTGGTTATGAGCCAAATCAAATGGACGGCATGGATCCTGCGGTACGTGCTGCATATACCCCTATGAGCGATACTCGTTTTAAAGATCTGATGCCGGCTTCCTGGAATAACAACGGTTTTTCTCAAGGCACCGGATCTGCTGCATTCCTCAAAGGCAGCAACTGGGGTATCTATGAAGGTCGTTTAACAGTTGGCATCATGGGTATTGCTTTCGGTGATACGCCGGCTGGATCCCGTATTGACATAATCGATCTCACTCCTGACGGATTGGGAATAAAGGGTATCGTGCGTATGCCTCTTGGATTCTCAAAGAGATTTCGTGGTCTCGTGATGGGTCCGGATAATGCGCTGTATGCTTCTACTGACGAAGGTGAAATTTATAGAATTACAGCTGAATAAGAAATAACTAGCTTAAATATGTGCTCGCGTTACGAAAGTAGCGCGAGCATTTTTTTGCTCACTTGTCCGCAGACCCCGTTTAATGGGGCTGCGCCGGGCTGTTCATTGCCTCGACACGTTCTCGAATCTTGTTGAGCCACGTTAGTATCAGGTCTAATTCTTCCATTGCCACAAATTCCCGACAAATTTATCGAGCTACTGCTGACACAGGATGTTAGCCAGGCGTTGCGTAGCTGAATTCGCATTTATAGACACCTTTGGCTTTTTATTGGTATCAGTTGCCATTGCAGGGTTGGTCCAGTTTTTATCGGAGTAAAACGTACGTTGTAGTGTTGTTTCCGAGTACTCGGAGCAATCTATTTCCATAAGGCTCTGATAGCTCGAGGCTCCCATGACTGAGGACTTATATCGAATTCTATTCCACACGTTAACGAGATTACCGTCCTTTTGCACTCGCGCGTTGTCGAAGAAAAAGACATCACCATTCGCCCTGGTTGAATACTCAACCCACTCTGCCATCGTATTGCACG
>NZ_CAMYKH010000151.1:1644-2777 GCF_947258935.1 uncultured Muriicola sp. | reverse complement strand
CCCATTTCCTTTTTCCAATTTCTCAATTGCTTCTTCGAAATTTTAGGAGCAAACTCCCGTTCGACAGGACGTAGAAAAAGCGCCGGAACTTCTTCGATCGTAAAATCAGTTGTCTCAAAAACGACTTTTGATTGTATTCCCGCTTCCAAATACATTTTGTTCAGGAGTTCTGCCTTTTCCCGGGGTGTCGCCATTCCACATCGCATAACTCCTTCCAATCCCCATTTCATTTCTCGTCCCATTCCCGATATATTTTTGGGCCTGTTAGGAACAAGAATGATCTCATCCCTGACAAAATGATACATGGCCTGCAGATCTTTCGAAGCAATAAGTCGCTCCATGCGACCAGGCAAATAATCCGGGCTGGTCATAACTGCTTGAATCATTTCCTCCCAAACCTTAAATGGAGCTTTTCCTGTGCCAACGAAAGTGGGTAAACCGTCCCCGCAACTAACAACAGATAAGGGAACAAATGGCGCTAAACTCGCTAGTGCAACTGTATTAAAAAAGTCTCTCCGACTGGGATCGTGCGATTGCTTGATGTCTTTATTCATTGAGTGAGATTTTATGTATTTCTAGTTCAATTTCTATAATAAATTCTGGTTTTTCGGTCTCTACAATTGTTTCTTTTTCGACATCTTGCTCTGTTTGTTTCCAACTTTGAATTGTAAAAACTAAAGAGAAAAGCAACATCATTAAGTATATTTGACTTGAAAGGTTCGTTAGTTTTTTCATTTTATTCATTATTAAAAGATTAGTTTCTCTAATGATGCACAACGTTTAAGGCTGTGATTCCGTTGTGGAAAATTCGGCAGAATTTTCTTGCGGAATCCGAAGCCGAATACAATTTACGTTTTTTCTTTATTTATCCCTTACCAACAATGGATTATAGCCAGTGTTGTAAAACGTTTATTTAAACGTGTCACCTTACGATATGTTTTTTCAATCCAGAATTGGCCTTTTGCACACCGATTCCCAACAAAATCCAGAATACAACGGCTGGCCCAATTGAGCTATTTGTGAATAGTAGCTGGATAAGGTAAGCAAGAAGCCCACTGGCTATTGCTGTTGACCTCCAGTCTCTTAGATGCAAGAGCCGAAAGACTATGCTGTATGAAATAAAGATAAAGGAA
>NZ_CAMYKH010000151.1:0-1621 GCF_947258935.1 uncultured Muriicola sp. | reverse complement strand
AAGGAAAGAGAGCCAAGAAGTCCGATCGTAACTGCTAATTGCAGATACTCATTATGTGCTTTCAGTATTTTGACTCGATGTGATTTTTTTATACCATCCCTTTCCATTATATGCCAAGTACTTTCCTGGTCGAATTCTTTTCCGAAAGTATCTGGACCGGATCCCATGAATACATAGTTAGGAATCATTTTTACCGCTTCTGAAAATAGATGCCATCTGTACTCACCAGCGGCCATATCGTTATTAACTAATGCAGAGTTAATATTTGTTGATGTAGAATAAATCCTTTGAAGAGGATAGTAATTAGGTATGCACGTTATGGAAAAACCAATAAGTACAACGCAGGCGGGCAAAATTAGCTTGCGAGAAATCCTGATTAAAGAGTTCCATTTTGATAGAATTATCGCAATAGCCATTATAAATAAAGCCAAATAGGCGCCCCTAGAACCAGTCGCAAACAGGCAAGCAGATATTAATAGCAGTGCAATTTTATAAAAGTGATTCGAGCTTGTAGAAGCCTTATAAAAAGTAAGTGGAAGTGCCAATAGTAAGAGGCTGGCTAACCAGTTCGCATTGCCAATAGTAGAATAGATTCTTGTCCAGGAATATCTTAAAGTGTCTTGAGGAATTATTTGTACATTATAATATTGAAGTAACCCAATAAGGCTGACAAAAGAACTAGAGAGAATAATTGCTTCAAAAATAGACGTTGTCGAAACTGTGTTGAGGTTAGCAGATAGAAGAAAAAGCAAAATATAGCAGAGTAATGTATACACACCCTCGTGTCTCCATAAGAGGCCATCCCACACAATTTGTTGGTGTGGTGATAGACTCGCAGATAACAACACGGCAAAAAGAAATACACCAATCGGAATTAAAAGCCATTTCGGTAAGTTTATTATAGAAGTATAGCCCCCTTTAAAAACTATCCAACAAAGCAGACTTATCCCAATAAGCCATAATACAAAAGCTTTTGGAAAATAAAATTGGTCAGCAACTCCCGTCCAGGGAATTACTATGACAGGAATTAAAATTATCGCGACCTTTAGTAATCGCCCAAGAAGTATCATTTATTATCTGGAAGCTGCACAACCTTCATTCAAGGCATCCTCCATCTCCTGAAGCGCATCATCATCATCTTTATACTTCTCACGGATTTCTTTCTCTAGTTCGCGACAATCATCGAATGTTTTTGATGGATCTTTGGACTCGGTTTCTTTCCAACATTCACAAATAGTTTCAGCATCGACTTGTACACGTCCAGCACATGAAGATAGGATAGACATTGATCCAGCAAGGGCAATTATCATTACTTTTTTCATATATTTTTGATTTAATTGTTTTACCAGCATGTTGTATAATCAATTTTATTACTCCTATCCCGCAAGGAGAATTCCAAAATAAAGATACTAAGAATCTTGTAATTACCTAAATAAGAACCTCTCAGGTCATTTATGGGTTAGTCCTAACCAGACCCAAACCAAACCTCCCAATACGCTATAAACAGTGGTGAACGCTATACTATTCAGAGTGACGGAACACAGTGGATAGTCATTGCTAAATAAGGTTTATTTATCCTGACTTTTTAATGGTACACCTTCCTATAATATAGTACACCCAG
>NZ_CAMYKH010000150.1:852-2501 GCF_947258935.1 uncultured Muriicola sp. | reverse complement strand
TCCACAGATTGTAGGGTTTTTAAAATACCTTAGTATTGAGTTGCCTTGGTACTCAATTGCTTTGATTAATACTTCCAATTTTTTTGTAGAACCTCAATTCTATATTTTAGGGTTACCTATATATGGTGCAATTATTGTAATTGTAATTCCTCTGCTTCTTTTATTTAGCTTATTCATGATGCGCAGGCTTTCAGATGATATAGCCTTTCAAATGGATGTGTTGTATCTAAGAGTTCCGATTGCAGGCACGTTGATTCGAAAAATATCAATTGCTCGTTATGCGCAAACTTTCGGCGCTTTATTTGCAAGTGGTATTGATGTAGTTAACGGTCTTAAGGCTGCCAGAAAAACTGTATCGAATCTTGCTCTTCTTGAAGCAATGGAAGGCGTAGAATACTATGTCAAATCAGGTAGCCCGCTTTCAGATGCTTTTAGAGCATCTGGTGAATTTCCTAATATGGTCGTAAGAATGGTTAAAATAGGAGAAGAATCGGGTAATTTGACACCAGTTTTAAATCAAGTATGCGATTTTTATACAAAAGATGTGGATGAAGCTATAGATGCGTTAATTGAAATGATTCAACCGGCATTAACTGTTATACTTGCTCTTGTTATTGTCTGGATTGCTGCCGGCTCACTTGGTCCGATTTATATGAACCTCGGTAACATGATGGAAGCTATCGGCTAAGACGGACATCACGTCATTACTATCTCACAGGTTTTTATCTGCAATGTCACTTTCGTTTTTGGCACCATCTAGAACAGTTTTATTAGTGTCCGATGAGGCACTCTATATATATAGTACGGGTGCAAAAGGTGTTCGTTTAGTTGATACTGTTCCGTGGTCAGCAGAAAATTTTATTGATAATGTAGCGCATATTCTTTCAAAGGACTGTGGCGGTAAGCCTGTACTTGTCCTTAACGATATGGTTGAACAGCATTATCGTAAGGAACGTATTCCAAAAGTCAGTGTAATGGACAAGCAAAATGTCATTAAGCGTAAGCTGATTGTGGCATTTCAGAATTACCCTATACGCGCAGCTTTGCCTTTAAAGGAAAAACAAAAAGGTAAAAAAGATAAAAAGTCTGGTGGTTTATTTATCTTTGCGGCTATTCCGGCAACTGAGATTTTTAACAAAATTATTGCAGCCACGCGTAAATCTTTGGCACCTATTGCAGGATTCTGCCTTTTGCCAATTGAATCTGCCGATATGGTTCAAAAATTATCGGAAAAACTAGCTCCAAAAGGCCAGAAAAAAACTAAGTGGAAGGTTTTTATAGGTCTTCATAAAGGGGGTGGCTTACGCCAAGTCGTAACAAGCAACGGAGACTTAGCCTTAACACGCATGACTCCGGTGACAGAAAATGAAGAGAACATTGGTGAATGGGCAGCTGATGTTTATCAAGAATTTACAGCCACGATGAGTTACCTCTCCCGATTCGGTTTTAGTCCTGAGGATGGGCTGGATGTAATATTTATATCAGAATCAGCAGCAGGAGAAAAACTGGGTGAACTAATTGAAACACCGTGTAATTATCATTCGATTTCCTCACAAGAAGCTGCAGATTTATTGAAAATGCCTTTGGGGTATCAAGAAGATTTAAAATATGCGGATGTATTGCATCTTGGGTGGGCTGGTAGGAAAAAC
>NZ_CAMYKH010000150.1:0-809 GCF_947258935.1 uncultured Muriicola sp. | reverse complement strand
TGCCTATGAAAGCCAAGGTAATCGACAGAGTTTCGCAGCCGAGACAGTTAGCAACGCTTGTATCCTTTATTTTGGTTTTGGCTTTGGGATACCAGGCCTATAGTCTTATGGAAATTTTTGAAAATCTTAGTCAAAATTGGGAAGAAATAGATTCTACTGAAAGTCAGAAATCAAATCTGACCTTACAGTACGATAAAGAGGTCAAGAAAAAGCAAGATATGGGTTTTGATATTGAAAATAATTAATCGATTTACTATTAGATAACCTACTGCACCTATAATTTGCAAAGAGTGTGTGACGATCAGGCGGTTCTTATTCAGCCGGTCGAACTTTAACTGAGATGGTAAGTAATGATGAACTTTAAGACTATCCCGATTTTAGCCCTAATGGGTATTTTTTTTCTTTTCATAGTATATGAAGTTGTTGCACTGGTATTTGCGCTGGGTGCCTATATTTTTCTGGCCATCCACAAAGATCTGCCAGGCGCAGGTTTGATGGCAACCGCATCCAATGGGTACAGAATACCTCTGGAGACATGCCCAACTACGTTTATGACCCGATAACTGACTCATGGGGGCAGGTGTTAAACTCATATATACGTAACTACGTTTATGACCTGACAACTAATAAGTATTTTCGCCACTACATCCCAGATGACGAAGACCTGGATTTCGATGCAGAATATTATGTTGAAGACCTGACCGCAGGCACAGCATACATACAAACAGATAGTCCGGCTGTACTGGTCGATCCCCAGAGCGATGGTGACTTTTCCGTTAATGCCATGTGGATTAACGGCGACAGAGAAA
>NZ_CAMYKH010000149.1:1933-2879 GCF_947258935.1 uncultured Muriicola sp. | reverse complement strand
AGCTGGATTTTTCAAAATTCGACCTTATTTACGCAGGTGCACAAAAAAATATGGGTCCGGCCGGTACTACCCTGGTTATTGTAAAAGAAGATCTACTTGGGAAGGTTACCAGAAAAATGCCTTCCATGTTGAATTATCAGGTGCATATTGCTAAAGAAAGCATGTTCAATACGCCGGCAGTATTTCCGGTGTATGTTTGTATGCTTACCCTCCAATGGTTGAAGGATATGGGCGGTATTGCCGCTATTGAAGATATCAATGAGAAAAAGGCAAAACTGATTTATTCTGAGATCGATCTAAACCCACTATTCCAGGGGTATGCAAACAAAGAGGATCGCTCCAACATGAATGCGACATTTACACTCACGGATGAAAAGTTGAAAGATACTTTTGATGCTATGTGGAAACAAGCCGGCATCAATGGCCTTAACGGACACCGTTCAGTTGGCGGATACAGAGCATCCATGTATAATGCCTTATCATTAGAAAGTGTGGGCGTTTTGGTTGACATAATGAGCGATCTGGAACGCAAAGCTTAGATCAAATTTAAATAATTCATAACTTAAGAGATTCGCAATTCTATGAGTAAAAAAATACTAGCCAATGACGGTATTTCCAACAGCGGAATACAGGCCTTGGAAGCAGCCGGTTATGAGGTACTGACTACCACTGTAGCACAGGAACAATTGGCTAATTTCATTAATGAACAGAAAATTGTTGGACTACTGGTTCGCAGTGCCACACTGGTACGAAGCGATCTGATAGATGCATGTCCGAGCCTTCGGCTTATTGGTCGTGGCGGGGTTGGTATGGACAATATAGATGTGTCCTATGCCAAAGAAAAAGGAATCCATGTCATTAATACGCCAGCATCATCTTCAAGTTCGGTAGCTGAACTTGTCTTTGCACATTTGTTTGGGGGTGTTCGTTTTCTATATGATGCCAA
>NZ_CAMYKH010000149.1:0-1927 GCF_947258935.1 uncultured Muriicola sp. | reverse complement strand
TAGAAATTTTAAGGGCTTAAAAAAGAATTATGGGAGAGGAACCGAGTTAAGGGGTAAAACACTTGGGGTCCTTGGTTTTGGAAGAATAGGACAGGCTACTGCAAAAATTGCCCTAGGGATCGGGATGAAAGTTATCTTTTATGATCCGTTTATAGAAGAGGCCAAAATAGATCTGGCATTTTTTGATGGCCAGTCATTGTCCTTTTCCCTGAAGAATAGCACTAAAGAAGAAATTTTAAAAACTTCCGATTTTATTACCCTGCATGTCCCTGCTCAGAAGGAATATGTTATTGGAAAACGAGAATTGGAGATGATGAAACAAGGAGTTGGCCTTGTCAATGCAGCTCGAGGTGGAGTGATAGACGAAGTGGCTCTGGTTGATGCTATAGACCAGGGTAAAGTAGCCTTTGCAGGCTTAGATGTATTTGAATCAGAGCCCGTTCCGGAGATCAGGATCTTAATGCATCCGAAGATATCATTATCTCCTCATATTGGAGCGGCTACAGATGAAGCACAAGACAGGATCGGGACCGAACTGGCAGAACAAATTATCAGCCTGTTAAAATAAGACGGTATAAAAGCAAATAATAACCTATATTAATTCAATACGAACAAATTCAAAACATATGTCAGGATTATTAGATTTACTAAGCGGCCCAATGGGCAAACAATTAATTAGCGGGGTTGCCGGACAAACCGGTCAGCCAGAAGATAAAACAGCCGATGTTTTAAGTATGGCCATGCCTCTTTTACTCGGGGCAATGAAAAAAAATACATCCGATCCTAAAAATGCGGCTGGACTTATGAACGCTTTGTCTTCCAAACATAATGGGAGTATTTTAGATAATTTAGGAGGCCTTTTCCAGGGAGGTGTAAATAATGATGTTATTAATGACGGAGCAGGTATCCTGGGCCATGTATTGGGCAACAAACAAGCAACGGTTGAAAATGCAATTAGTCAGAAATCTGGCGTAGATGCCGGTAGCGTTGCTCAGATTTTGAAAATTGCAGCGCCTATAGTTATGGGCTTTCTGGGCAGACAAAAAGCACAAGGTAATGTAAGTGATGCCAACGGACTTAGTTCGCTTTTAGGATCAATGTTGGGAGGGCAACCACAGAAAAATCAGAGCCTTATCACGAGTCTTCTTGATGCCGACGGAGACGGAAGTGTATTAGACGACGTGGCAGGTATGGTCTTGGGATCTAAAGAAAAAAAAGGTGGCGGCCTGGGAGGTATGCTAAGTGGCCTATTTGGTAAATAACAGACAACATCTTTAACGATTTTTAACTGAACCGTCCGGACAACCCAGACGGTTTTTTTGTATCTTAAGAATACTATGAAAAATATAAGAAACATGTCAACAGAACGCATCATCTTTTTAGTGGCTTTCTGCGCTTCTCTCTTCTTTTTAGGGTGTGTTGGCACGAAAACTACACTTGATATCTCAGACAAGGAAAAGCAGGCCTTTGCAACTAAGGTGGCTGATACGGTAGAAATTTCGAACCCGGAATCGGATTATGAGATCATTATTATTGAACCTGGCTTTAATACGTGGTTACAGTCAGTTGCGCGTCCTGAGGGCTATTACTCACAAAGTTTTCTTGAGAACAGGAACCAGGTGTACGTTATTGCGTGGAATAATAGAGTATTGAATCCCTACCAATACGATCCACTATTGTATATGCTTCCTATCAATTACGATCCCATGGTAGATTATGGTTATGAAGTAAACTACAAACTATATAATTACTTTATTTACTTTCAACGCAGGTATAATCAACGACTGAGTCTCTTTGTTCCTAGAATCTAAATGAGTAACTTTGGCGCCTTTAAAAGCACATGAAAGAACGCTTAAAAGAACGCTGGGGGATACAGAATAATTGGCAATTACTGGTCATTTTTTGGGTCTTCGCTATTACGGGTTCT
>NZ_CAMYKH010000148.1 GCF_947258935.1 uncultured Muriicola sp. | reverse complement strand
GAAGTTTCCTCGCTCCTCCATTATCAATATTTTATCGCATAATTGAATCGCCAGATCAATTTCATGAGTGGTAAAAAGAACAATCTTGTTGGTGTGATGCGCTATATGCTGCAAAATTTTCAAGATTTGTACTTTGTGATACAAGTCGAGATGAGTGGTTGGTTCGTCTAATAGGATAATATTTGTATCCTGGGCCAATGCACGCGCTATCATGACCTTTTGCAACTGGCCGTCGCTCAGTTCATAACATTTTTTATCCTTCAACTCTTTTAATCCCACCAAACTAATTGCCTGATGCGTCTTTTCGATGTCCTTTGCTGAAAGTGTACCGATCCAGTTTGTATATGGATGTCTCCCCAGGCTGATGAGTTGTTGAACCGTTAGATTTTTAGAAGCCAGTGGCTCGGTTAAGACCACACTGAGCTCCATAGCCCAATCTTTATTTTTGTAGTTCTCAACGGAGCTGCCATTGACTAATACACTGCCGGAAAGTTTGTCTTGTACACGTGCAAGGGTTCTTAACAGAGTCGATTTCCCGATGCCATTAACGCCCACGATGGCTGCCATTTCGCCCTTGTGTAATTTAAATGATATATTTCTCGATACGGAAATCTTACCTTTCTGAAGAAAATAGCCTACTTCCAGTTCCCTTGTTTCCAGCATATCTTAATAATAGAGGATTAAAATAAAGTAATTATGGTGTATTTTAAAGAATTATGTGGGAATAACAGATTTACGGATCATATCTAAAAGATCATTTTCTTTTTACGCACCAACAACCATATAACAACAGGTGCGCCAATAATGGAAGTAATGGCATTGATAGGTAGTACATAGGCAGACATGGGTAATTGGGCGAATGTATCGCAAAGCAATAGTAAGATAGCACCGTATATCAATACAGCCGGCACCAGAATTTTATGATCTGTGGTATTGAAAATCTGACGTGTAAGGTGAGGCACGGCAAGGCCAATAAAGGCTATGGGTCCGGCAAAGGCCGTTACAGCTCCCGCCATTATGCCTGTAGCAACAATAATGATATAGCGCGATTGTTTGATTCGCACACCCATACTTATAGCGTATTGCTCTCCCAGCAGGAGTGCGTTTAGCGACTTTAAGCTAAGAATACTTAAAACTATCCCTACCATAATTGCCACCGAAAGTAGTAGCAGTTGTATCCAAGACAGGTTGCCTACAGTTCCAAAGGACCAAAAGATATATTGCTGCAATTCTTCAGCATTTGTAAAGTAGGACAAAACAGTAACCAGGGCCGCTGTAATACTACCAAACATCAGGCCTATAATAAGTAGTGCCATTGAATCTTTCACTCTTGTAGCAACCACCACAACAATTAGCAAAACGAGGAAACTTCCCAGACTGGAGGCTAATGCAAGTGAAATATCATTGATGAGACCAAAAGTAAACCATCCGCTTATCAGCGAAGAACCCATAATGAGCAGGGCGGCCCCGAGACTGGCACCTGAACTAATTCCCAAAACAAAGGGTCCGGCTAATGGGTTTCTAAATAAGGTCTGCATTAGCAATCCGCTTAAAGAAAGGCCGCTTCCAACCAGAATAGCCGTCAGGGCCTTGGGAATTCGGTAATTCCAAACAATATAGGACCATGGACCTTTTTCGGTCTCACCACCTAGAATGGCAGTCAATATTTCATCAGGAGGGATTGATACAGATCCTAAGCCAATATTAATCACCAAAGACAGCAAAAGTACCACGCTTAACATGACAAAAGGCAGATAATATTTCCGTTGTTCAGTCAATTATTCCAGTGGTTTAAAAAAATAGGCTTTATGTTCAGGCAATAATTCCGGATGAAAAATATGAATAAGATACTTCAACACAATATCCGGTCTGTTTGGGGCCAACTCATAATACAGTAATCCTCCCGTTGCTCCTCTCGTGCGCGCAAAAGTGAAGACTCTCTTTTCCATAAATGGTTTGAAATTGAGATAATGTGTGTTTGCTTTTTCCATTTCCAAATAGCCTGTAAACTGCGAAGGCGATATC
>NZ_CAMYKH010000147.1 GCF_947258935.1 uncultured Muriicola sp. | reverse complement strand
TCCGTTTACTGCAGGGAGCTTTGCAGGATCAACACAGTTATTTTTATTTAGTGGGCTTTCATTGGTATCGTTTATTATTTCTTTCCTAATTTGATAGCCTAATTCAGCTTCATGAAATTCGTACTCGCCCCGGATAAATACAAAGGTTCTCTAACAGGGTTCGAGATCTGTGAGGCTCTGGAAAATGGCCTGAGAAAGGTGTACCCAAATTGCGACATCATTAAAATGCCCATGGCAGATGGCGGTGATGGCACTATAGATGTGGTGCGCTATTATCTGAAAGCCGATACGGTAAGAGTAACCGTAAACGATCCTTTATTCAGACCTGTACTTGCTTCCTACCTGTATTCCGACTTTACGAAAACTGCCTATATAGAGATGGCCGAAGCCTCCGGACTTAAAGTTTTAAAGGACCCTGAAAAAAACTGCATGCAAACCACAACTTTGGGAACCGGTGAACTTATCGCAGACGCCATAGAAAAGGGGGCAAAAGAAATTATTTTAGGCATAGGGGGCAGCGCCACAAATGACGCCGGGATGGGGATGGCCTCAGCCCTGGGTTTTCGCTTTCTGGACAAGGAAGGAAAAACACTTTTGCCAACCGGAGGTAATCTGATCTATGTTTCGAAAATTGATGATTCACGTTTAGATACTGCGCTCAGCAACATAAAAGTTAAAGTTGCCTGTGATGTAACTAATCCTTTTTACGGCCCAAGCGGAGCGGCATATGTTTATGCCCGGCAGAAAGGGGCAACTGATGAAGAAATAGTCCTGTTAGATGAAGGGTTAATAAATTTTGCTAAGATCCTTGAGAAACAATTTAAAGTTGATGTACAGAAGATCGCCGGGGCAGGAGCCGCCGGGGGTCTGGGCGCCGCAGCAAGCATTTTCCTAAAGGCTCAATTAACCTCCGGGATTGAATTGGTCAAGGAAATGGCGCAATTTGATGCCAATATTAACGATGCGGACTGGATCATCACCGGGGAAGGAAAACTAGACGATCAGACCCTATCGGGTAAAGCATTACAGGGAATATTGAATTCGGCTAAAGATAAAGGAATTCCAGTAGCGGCTTTTTGTGGAGTTATTGATATCTCTGAGAATACAGCCAGAAAATTGGGGCTGGCCTATACTGTAGCGATCTCAAAGGATATGCCTAATTTGGAAGTGGCCTTAAAATCGAGCTATAAAAATTTGGAGGCTGCTGCCGAGGAGTTTGCAAAAAGTCTTACTTAGATTTTTAATCCGACATATATTTGGGAAATGAAGATGGAAAAGAAGGTCCGAAAAGAAGGTAAGAACTTACTTAATGACATATTAGCTATGGATGTTGGTGGGTCATCCATTAAAAGTGGCCTTGTTAGCGGTGAAACCGTAGAAGACATAAGAACAACTCCTATCGATAGTAAAGGGGACAGTGAAACTATAATCACCACATTTTCGGATATTATCAATGGTTATACCGCTGCAAACCACATTAGTGGTATTGCCTTTTCTATGCCAGGACCTTTCGATCATACAATGGGTATAAGTTATATGGGCCCAAATCAAGGTAAGTACGAAGCCATTTATGGCATAAACCTCAAAGAACTGCTTTTGGAAAGGGTATCCACAGACTACCCAATTACTTTCAGAGATGATGGGGAGTCTGCTATTGTGGGAGAAGCCTTATATGGTGCTGGAAAGCCATATGAACGACTTTTGGGAGTAACGCTAGGCACGGGTATTGGTTCCGCCTATATAATTAAAGGGGAACCTCAATATGCGGGAAAGGGGATCCCTGAAAATCTGCTTTATGATTGTTTATGGGAAAATAAAAGGGCGGATGAGGTGTTTTCCATTCGAGGTCTGAAGTCCAGACTTGCTGGTGTTGGTTTTCGGGGAGAGCCTAAGGAAGCCACCGAACTGGCCAGAACCAATCATGAAGTAAGAAAGGTATTCGAGCTATGGGGAGAGGAGTTAGGTCTATTCCTAAACAAATACGTTTCACAATTTAATGCGCAGGCGGTGATCGTTCAAGGCGGACTTGCCGGT
>NZ_CAMYKH010000146.1 GCF_947258935.1 uncultured Muriicola sp. | reverse complement strand
TTTCAATTGTGTTTAAACAAATAACTTGTGTTAAAGCTTAGTAAAAACTTACCACGTATACTACACGAAAAAAGTTTTGTTACAATTTATAACTATAGTAAAGGTGCACAGGGTCTTTCCGTCTAGCCGAGAGTAGTCTGCATCTTCACAGACAATTCAATTTCACTGAGATTGCATTGGAGACAGTAGGACAGTCGTTACGCCATTCATGCAGGACACCAATTAAATGCCAAGGAATTTCGCTACCTTTGGGTATGCTTGGGGAGTTACCCCCGCATCCGAACTGTACGTGCATATACCGTTTTTATGCATACAGCTCTCACACATATGGATTTTTGTTATATTTCCTTTTGAGAAATATAAATGATTTTTAATTTAAACGTTTATGAATCCTTTTTTTTCACAAAGAGGCCCTTTTTATGGAGCAATAAATGGTGCTTTTTACATAGCATAACCACTTTTCTCTTTCGTCGAATTAAGGTTTTCTCAAACGCTGTTAAGTCTTTTCTTTTACTAAGATTCCCCACGGGATTTAGATGATGGGCTTCCAAATAGTTACCCTCTTCACATCCCTCGTATTCACAGATATTACCTGTTTTTAAATTGGCCTTATCAGACCCAGGCACTAGATCGATTTCAACGTCAAGGATCTCAGGATATTGAACACTATCCTTTCTGATTTTGAAGTCTATTTTTGTTTTTAAGGACTTCGGGTAAAAGAGCGAAGCTTGCTCTATCCCTAAATTATTTCTTATAGTTAGAGCTGGACCGTAGCGAGCGTAAACTCTAGCAGCGGAGGTCATTTTGTGTTTATGCGCTAATGTTAATGCACACGATTTTCTCAGCACCGCAAATACTTTCCAGAGCTCGGATCGCTTATTAATACAAGAATAATAATTTAATAGACCCCTAATAATTGAGGAATATCGCGAAACGATCTTTTCGTCTTCTAACATACTCCACTTAATATAAGCGGTCCCACGAGCAGTTCCGTCTTTACGCTTTTTAGCTAGACCCTTCTCAATTAGCCTTTTCAACATAAGATCTATAGGCGCCCTAAATTGCACATTGTTAATGGCCTGGGCTTTAAGGTGGGGCAATCCGTTTTCAGGTTTTCCAGTGGCCTTTCCATCTTTCCTCCATTCAATTTTATTGTGAGTATAATAACGTAGATACATGCCTAAGTACCTTATACCACGCTCCCCACTATGATAAATTTTGGATTTTTCTTGATTCGCTGAGAGTTTAATACTACTAAGAAATTCATTTATCTTTTCGTAAATCACTTTGGCTTCGGAACGAGGCCCAATAAAACCAATTAGGAAATCATCTGCGTACCTAACATAGCGTAGGCGCCGAAATGATTCATCAAATCGGTTCATGGCAACACCTACTTTGCCGGTTGCAAATCTATTATGCTTAGCTCGCGCCAAGGATTTTTTCAATTCAGGATATTCATCAAGAATTATTTTGTCTGATTCGTTCAAAGAATACCTTTTAGAATAAGCAGGGTTTTTACGCCTAGCTTTCCCAGTATTATACTTAGGTACAAGTTCTTTCACGACAAATTCATCCAGATCATGAAGATAAATATTACAGAGGATCGGAGAAATGAGACTACCTTGCGGAGTTCCCTGAGTGTTATAATTAACACGATTTGTCAGATTGTGGATATCTACATAACCTACTTTCAATAGTTTACGTATTAGCTCTAATGTGGGTTGATCACAAGATTTACCTAGTTTTTCTAGCAACAGTTTATGGTTAATCTTGTCGAAACATTTTTCAACGTCGACATTGATTATCCAGGTAGTCGCTTTCCAACCGCCCTTGATTTCTTTCAATGCGTTATGGCAGCCTTTGCCAGGCCGAAAGCCATAAGACACGTCCAGAAATTGTGGTTCGTAGACGGCTTCTAACTTAATTAGTAAAGCTCCCTGTACAATTTTGTCGATTTGTGAAGAAATACCTAGATATCGTACGCCCCCATCTGGTTTAGGTATTGGGACTCTTTTGGCAGGTTTAGGTTTGTATTTTTGTGAGGCTAATTCTTCATGTAATTTACTTAGCCGTTTTTCTGAA
>NZ_CAMYKH010000145.1 GCF_947258935.1 uncultured Muriicola sp. | reverse complement strand
ATTATTTATATATTTTAGCTAAGGTTATTGCTATTATGATGAATTATTTTAAAGATATCGTAGAAAAATCTGTCTTTGGTGTTTGCCAATTCCTTGGTGACAAAATTGGTATCAAGACTTCAAGGGTGAGATTATATTTCATATATCTAAGTTTTGTTACTATGGGCTCACCTGTCATTATTTACCTTTTCCTTGCTTTCTGGTTAAATCTGAAAAAGTATCTCCGCAAGAGTCTGAATCCCCTATTGGACTAGTAAAATTTTTGAATAAAAACCCTAAATCATTGAGCAAAGACAAATTACTTTTGAATTAAATACAGCACTTTGCAATTAGGTGATTAAAGTCCTAGCTTTGAGAAAAAACATACGATATTATATTGGCACCCATCCGTAAAGCTTTCAAACGGACTTCAGGTGGATCTTTATGAACTTCCTCGTCTTCCCAACCATCTCCCAAATCACATTCATAAGTATAAAAACACACGACTCTTCCTTCCCATAACAAACCAAATCCCTGTGGTAGTTTATCATCGTGCTTATGGATTTTTGGCAATCCATTCTTAAACTCATATTTGGAGTGATAGATCTCATGGTCAAATGGCAATTCCAGAAACTCTAATTCCGGGAATACTTTTTTCATGGCTAGTCTCACATAAGGGTCCATTCCATAATTATCATCAATATGAAGAAATCCTCCTGCTATGAGATAATTCCGCAAGTTTTCTGCTTCCAGATCAGAGAAAACTACATTACCGTGTCCTGTCATATGCACAAAGGGATAATTAAACAACTCAACACTCCCTACCTCAACAGTTCCATATTGGCTTGAAAAATTAGTACCGAGAGTTTGATTACAGAAAAGGGCCAGATTTTTCAAAGCAGTTGGATTGGCATACCAGTCTCCTCCCCCACTGTATTTTAATAATGCCATTTGTAATGAAGGCTCTTCCACATTTTCATCAAAAGACATAAGAGGGACCATCACCGATATAAACAGGAATACCGAGAATAATCTTATAGCCATTGTCCATTTCATTGTACGCAGATTTATATACAAATATGACAAATAAACACTTATTAAGTTGCATTCATTGTCTTAATACGGTTTAATTCATCCAATGTTTTCACAATTTGACAAGCAACAACACCAGCTGTCTCTGTGCGGAGTCTTGAATCACCTAAACTTACAGGTTTAAATTGTTGGCTAGCGGCCATTGATGCTTCCTCTTTCTCAAATCCACCCTCAGGACCAATCGCAATAAGGATGGAAGGGCCTAAATCGTTTTCACTGGAAAGATTGTTTATGATTTTATCACTGATATATGCAATGTATTTAGAATCAAAATCATCAAGCTGTAGCATTTCTGTAAATGATAAACTAGGAAGAAGGATCGGCTCCAGAACGTTTCCGGATTGTTTCATCGCGGAATGCATGATCTTAATCGCTCGTTCGTACTTTATCTTACTTTTCTCAGTTCTTTTACAGATGACGGGATAAATATCAGTAATTCCAATTTCTACTGCTTTTTCTACAAACCATTCAAATCTCGATGGATTCTTAACTGGAGATATCGCAATCGCAATTCTATAGGAAGGGATATTTCCGAGGTAGGAGTTTTTAATTGCTGCTATGATTTTTTCTTTGAAAACTTCAGCAATGACACAGTTATAAATGTATCCACTACCATCTATTATATCAACAGAATCTCCGATTTTTCGTCGCAGAACTTTCAGCAAATGACGATAATCTTCTCCTGTGATTTCAAAAGATGTATCGGATTTATGCGTTGAATAGAAGAGCCTCTTCATTAATTGGTATAGTATTATAGACGGAATAAAGATATAAATAGTAGTTTTGCGGCAATTGAGAAGAAACAATTTATTTCTTTTCAATGTTAAGACAATCCGATGGCGGGCTATAACCAATCATCAATTATTTAGAATACGAGACTGAATGGATACATTAATTATAGTTACTCAACTTATATTGAGTCTTTCAATACTTGTGACTCTTCACGAGTGTGGTCATTTCTTTCCGGCAAAGTGGTTTAAAACTAAAGTTGAAAAATTTTACCTCTTTTTCGATCCTTGGTTTTCTCTTTGGAAAACCAAAAAAGGAGAAAGAGCCTATCCCCCGCTGCTTTTGTTTAAATGCTTTCTGCTTCAAAAATGGTTTCAAATTAAATCCGATCCAGAGTTGGAAAGCCAGATCAACGATCGACTCT
>NZ_CAMYKH010000144.1 GCF_947258935.1 uncultured Muriicola sp. | reverse complement strand
AAAAGAGGTTGTGTGATCCAGTAGTTTATTACTCTGGAATATCCAGTTCCAATGTTTGCATTTCCAAAGTTTTCTCGGGAACAAACCCTCTTTTATAAGTATCCATTCCTATATTTTCAGATCCGCCCAGACACATACGTTCCGTTCCTTCCTCCAGCATTCGTTCTGCACTTTTCACAGTTAGATAAGTTGCAAGGTTTGTAATCTCGAAATCTGTGACCTGAGATGCAAATAAGTTGGCGGCTCCGTGTCTTTGCTGGGGAGGCTCCCATATTGAAAAGCCTTTATTTACGCCATCAATTGAAACAATAAGCCCCCTTAAGTTCAAAGCAGGTTCATTATTGGCCATACTAACTAAATGTTGAAAGTACTCTGTGAATTTAATGTCATAGTTTTCATAGTGATTGGTATTGTCTTCCCAATTTTGGGAAAGGCTATCAATTAAAGAATGGTCCTTGCTAAAATCAATATCTCTAGTAAGGGCTGAGGATCTTCTGAATTTGTTCATAACCTGTCTTATACGACTATAATTTTTTCCTTTATGCTCTGTTAGGTCTTGGCAGTTAACGGTATGCAAAGGATACGTCCAGTCCAGTGTGTCTTCAATTTTTTGTCTAAAGCCGGTATCATTGTCGTTGATCAATGTTTTGCATAGATCGGAATTTGAAGAAACACGACCCAGTTGAAACCTTATTCCAGTTCCTCTTAGTTCTTCCACAAGTGAGTTAATGGCTTGTGCCGGGTTATGGCCAAAAGGAGGAAAGGCCAGAATCGTATTTTGAATATTCGGGTGTATACAAAACAAGAAGGTTGTGGGCTTTTTATCCTGATCTTCATTTTTGTATAGATATAAGCCTCGCCTGCCTGTTAGCGCATAATATGTAGGGGAAATATAATAAGGGTCATCCGAGGCAGCGGCAGAAAAAGCAGCTTTTAGAGTATTTAGATCAGATATTTTTACATCCGCCACATTTTCAAGAGTATTCAAACGCTTAACTAGGCGTCTCTCTTTTTCAGATGCTAAATTATCGTTTCCTACCTTATTAAACAAAATGAAGGCTACGTCGTTTTCATTACTCAGTGAATCATCATTCATTTTACTCAATGGCCTCACTGCTATCCCAAAGCATGTTAAAAAAGTTTCTCATACTTTCAGAGAAAAAAGGGTTATCAAGTAATAAAACTTTATTATGAGGCTGCCGTAGTGCTAAAGCAATTTTAGTGTCATAGATAAACACTGTATGTGGGCTAAAATAGTTTTGTGAAACTTTTCTGTACCATGATTTTGGGGCAATAAATTCTTGTTTATCTTCTCTAACAATAATGCGTTCTGAAATGCCAGCATTTTGTAACCTTTCAATATGCATTAAAGTATAATCATAATTTTCTTTTTCTTCAGGGGTGATTTCATCTATGCCTAATAAAAGTACCTCACCTTTTTGGGGTTTTAATGTATGAAAAATATCATCTTGTAAACGCCTTAAACAATCATCGCCTTCGGAAACAATAAGAGTGTCTTGAACTTTTTGTACGCCACCTTGTATGAAGTTAATTCCCATAGCTTCAAACGCCCCTGTAATGCGCATAATCGTGCTGGAGTTGGGTTTGTTTGTTCCGTTCTCGATCCGGGCAATTCCCGTCTGCGATAGGTTGGAATGATCCGCCAGATCTTTCTGGCTCCACCCTATAAGAGCGCGCGCCGCGCGTATTTGTTCTATCGTTGGCATCTCACCTAATCCTTAAGTCCCACAAAGTCACAGAAATATTGTATTCATATACAGCATATCTATGAAAAATGTAAAGCAGTTATGTCTATACCATAATATTAAATGCATTATATATAGCAAAGAAGATAAAAAATCATTACTTTTCTTGACATGAGCCGATTCGGATGTCACCATAAGACAATTCTCATGTAGATAATGTGTTTATTTTAGTCATAACGTGTCCCCACACGTTTTACTCGAGTAGGAAGGCCGGTACAGTGCTGTATCTGAGCATTCGTACCGGCTTTTTTTATCCTGTTCTTTTACATCCTTTCATAAAAAGGCTATGGTTTTTTTGGATTATTTTATCAAAGAGGCAATAGTTATGGAGCAAGCAAAAAAAAAGGAGGGCGCGCTGTGGATTCCGGTTGTAGTTGTCATTGCGATTGGGCTTGTGGCAGTTGCTTATATTTTAGGCTCAGGTTCAAAGAAACCCGAAAAACCTGAAGCTATAGTAAAACAAAGGCCT
>NZ_CAMYKH010000143.1 GCF_947258935.1 uncultured Muriicola sp. | reverse complement strand
CCCCGGAAGGGTTTCATCAACGAGCACGCCGGTGTGCTCCTTAGCTGAAAAGCTTAGATTTGTTGAAAGGATGCAACGACCGAAAAAACTGGAGAGGTGTCCGAGTGGCTGAAGGAGCACGCCTGGAAAGTGTGTATACGGCAACGTATCGAGGGTTCGAATCCCTCTCTCTCCGCCATATACAAACCCCGCCTTGCGCGGGGTTTTTTTATGGCGGAGTGCACAGGGTGAGATCCCACGCGAGTTCGACAAATTCATCAGGAATGAATTTGAACGCGCCCAGCGCGGCCCCAAAGGGGCGAAGGCAAGGATAGCCCGAGTAATTCCTCCCTCCTCTACAAGCCCTAAGTTAATGTAACTTAGGACTTTTATTTTGTGATGAGTTCATCTCCTCAGGTAACTCGGATCATTTACCATGCGATAAGTACCTTTCTTGGGCAAATAACGATTCGCAAAGGAATAACAAAAACTCGCATACAGAAACCGTTTACAGAGCTTCTCGGTTTTATCTCGCACAAGCGCAAGATGCGCATATCCCGGATTCCGGCATTATTTCAATTCCCGCGTGGTTCATCCCTCAAATGAGATGCGTACCCATGTGCACCCAAAAATGGGTGATATCCCCTATAATTGGGGAATATTTCCCAAAAATAAATGTTTTCTGATTTCTATCCATCTTTGTTTTGAAATTTATTCTATGTATATCATGTACTTAAAGAAAGTTACTCGGTACTGATTTTCTGGCCTGAAATATGCTATTGCATATATTAGTATATTTCCAGTCAGGGGACTAAAGTGATACTAAATGTTGATATGATTAGTGAAGATCCTATATTTGAGCCGATAACTGCTCAAGCAGTGATTCATGACAAAAAGAAACTTTCCGAAGGCTTTAGATATACTCTGAAGTATGTGGGTCATGCTATGGCAGAGCGAGTTGCCAGCAGTTCAATTACAAGTGAAGGAGGTGAATTATATATTGCTGATATGGTTAATGTTTATGCAGCGGCTCAGACTGTCGAAGACGGAAGTATTGTGTATATACATCAAGTAGTCGGGTTAACTAACGGTAACAAAAAAATACTTTTTGATGGCTCAAGGGATGATCCGAATTTTGAGGACACTACTACAACCTTTGAAAGCTCTATTGCTCTGATAGGAGTTGAAGCCAGGCTAAACATGTATGACGATTGTGGAGTAGACCCAATGGATTAGAGATGTTCTTTTAATCGCTGATCAATTTTATTTTTAAGCGGCTTTTCTATACCTTCCAGATTTTTTATTTGTGCTTTAGTCTCATCTATTATTCCTGAATACTCGGCCAATATTTCCTTGTCAAAATCTTTGCTTTCGTCCGCCTCCATCTTAAATAAATACATCTTGTTAAGGAAATTGTTCAGTATATGATTATTGGCTTGAAGCATAGAGGTGTAAATTTCAACTTTTTCCATCTCCTTTCTTAGTAATATTTTGGTAAATACTTCTCCGACAATACCAAATAATAAAATCAAAAATGTGACTGTTAACCTCATCCACAGTTCATGTGAATCATCAGGGAGCAGATCAATCCAGGAATTATCAAAGAAAATGAAATGGACAACGGACTCGATTACCCAGTAGCAAAGGCAAAAGAAAATTGACAGATAAAGTATCGGGAACTTTGAAATAATTTTAACCATATAATAACTGCTGCCGCTATAAGAAATAAGTATAGTCTTTTTCAGTAGTCAGTGGACGCCATTTACGACCATTGCGAGTTGCTCCTTAGCCCAGGTCTGTTTCCGATAACCCATGAATAGTCTAACCTTCCTCGAGATCATTTTGCTGCAGGGATAAATGACAAACAGGCCGACCGTATGAAATGGCCGCACCCGACTGGATCTGTTTCTCTAACTGCCTCAAAAGGTATCAAGATGGAGTGCGTGATAACAACACATAGCGTTCACTTAAGGAAATATGACCTTGAGAGAGGGGGCAGTAATTAATTATGCCCGGACTACAGTGAACAGAGCGCCGGTTTTTAATTTTCTTCCTTGGTTTACTCCAGGCTCCTGATCAGGATAATAGGCGGCCCTGAAACATAAACATGGTTTATGGCATCGACGACTAAAAAATCTAATTTCCTGTGGCGCGGGCCCAGCACGTTTGTGGTCATTGCTGCCGGTGCTACATTGAGCCTGAATGACTTTCTTACATTTCCTGTCATGGCGGGTGAAAATGGTGGTGGCGCATTCCTGCTTCTTTATAGCTTCTTTCTGGT
>NZ_CAMYKH010000142.1 GCF_947258935.1 uncultured Muriicola sp. | reverse complement strand
AATTGCAGATTCGCTTAATACACATACCCAGAGTAAGGGATACCGGCCAACAGATGACGAAATGAATGAAATCACTGGTGTTTGAAGGTAATACCTGGGAAAAGTACGAACAGTTACGCGAGCAAGACAAGCGGCTGCACAAGGCACTTCGGAAATTACTCAAAGAAATGCTTCGTTGCAAAGACCTGACTTCGGGATTGGGTAAACCAGAACCATTAAAGCATAACTTATCAGGACTTTGGTCTCGCCGCATTTCACAGAAAGACCGGTTGATATATCGATTTGACAAAATGCCTATTTATATTTTCGCTATCGGTGGTCACTACGACCAGCTTTAGTTGTTATAACGCATGAATCAGTAGCTTTTTTGCATGCGCTTGTTATGTTGTGCTCCATTTTCTATATGGATTGAGTAACAAATTTGAATTGTAATACCTTGGATCATTAGTTACCTCTTCACCTACCCAGCCAGGAATATTAAATTTATCGCTTTCCTCCGAAAGTTCAATTTCTGCAATCACTAGCCCTTTATTGTCACCATGGAATATATCGATCTCCCAAATATGTTTACCAGCTGAAATTTCATAGCGCGTTTTATCTATAAAGGGTTTCTGGCACATCTCTTCCAACATCTCTTCGGCTTCATTAATGGGAATGGCGTATTCATATTCCGATCTAACTGCGCCTTTGTTCTCACCTTTTATAGTCAAAAAAGCATTACTACCTTTAACACGAATCCGGACTACTGTTTTTACATTGCTGGCGATTGGAAAGTACCCTTGCTTTATAAGCTCACCATTATCAGGAAGGGGAATCTCGTTTAAATTTACAAGAAATTTTCTCTCTATCTCTTTAGGCATCTATACTCCCGGACAATATAACGCCCGCAACACTGGGTAATTTGGAGCGCAGCGGAAAATTGTTCCGAGTGATTGCGATTGTTAGGTGATTGCTCATTAAGACAAAACATTAACTTTTGTTATTGGTTTATTCCCGTTAAAAAAATGAGATGGATTATTTTTTTTCTTAAACATCCCCTTTAGCATAAAACCCAATATTTTAGGCATGTATGAAATTGGAAACTTTGGGTGCGCATCCTTTGGCATTTCTCCGATTGAGTATTTGCCGAAGGCCTTCATGGTGACAGGACCTAAAATTTCCATTTTTTCCTGCTCGTTATCGAATTGCATGAGTTTTACAGACACCCCAACGAATGGAACCTTCGATGAGCTCATTGTATTAGCCAATGGCATATTACAGCACGTGGTATGCCACCTATATAAGCCTTTGTTCCTTAATTGGACACAAGCAATTTTGTCTTGACCTTCAGTGATTTCCATAAACGCCGGATAGGTTTGGAGGAGCTCGCTACCGCCATGTTCATCCAATATTTTTTCCTTATTGTTTAAATGAGAGGTAAAACTTTGGCAATCACAGCAAAGGCAATGCACATGGAAAAATGATCCTGTAACTACGTTAATCTTCCCTTTAACCGTTCCGCATAAACATTTCAAATTCACTACCTCTGGCATATAGTTTCCTTATAAAATGGCTTGCTTAAGTGATAGTACTCCCTTCACCTAACGCTGAGTGAATTGGCCGCGTTGCTGCGAAATGACCTTCCCCCTTGTTTTGTACCAGTTCCTGAGAGAGTTTTTCAAGCTGATTTCCTCGCAAAGACTGCCGGTGGTTGATACCCCGGCAAACTGTGCGGCGGCATCGCCGTCTTCATGCACTTGTATGGTAGTTCCTGAAATTTAAAGCCATCTTCGAACATGACCTTTATAGTGCCGATAATCCTTTGGATACATTTTTTTGAGATGGACTTCCTCAGCCCTCGCGTGACTATGCAGTGTATATAATCCAACCAATAGGCAGACACAAGAAAAGACAGATGGCAAAGCAAGCAAGAAACCGACTTGTGCCGTAGCAATACCAAGAAACATCGGGTTGCGCGAAAACGCATTGCTCTCTGAACCCTTATTTGCGCGGCCAGAGCAGGGTCTCGTCCTGTGGGGGATAAATCTCGAGGCCGTTGGAAAAGGCCTGGAAACGGTAGTTGTAAAAGGTTGATGGCGGATAAAAAGCCAGCATTCTATTGCCGCGCACCTGCCACCAGCCGTCCTGTTCGCTACCGGCACTGTATCCGGCAGCGGCTTCGCTGGTGATACTGACATGGCCCGAGCTGGTGATGCTGCCGTCCGCGCCCAGACGAATGCCGGATTCGGAGTAAACGCCGACCGAGGATTGAACGTCGCCGGAATAGGCGGTGCCGGTGGAATAGTCGCCAAT
>NZ_CAMYKH010000141.1 GCF_947258935.1 uncultured Muriicola sp. | reverse complement strand
ATGAAAAGATCCCCGCGACCTCCTGTCGCGGGTGAATAAAGTTGAGTCGTTACGGCGTCTCTCAACGTCTGCCTCCACCGACACAAGGTCGGTGGGCGGCGTATAGATCCCCGCGACCTCGTGTCGGGGGTGAATAAAGTTGAGTCGTTGCGGCGTCTCTCAACGTTGGTCTCCACTGTTTGGGCCGTTGGTTGGCAGAGACGGATGAAAAGCTCCCGCTTCCCGCATCCAATCACCAACACCTACTCCCCCCGCACCATCTGCAGCAACACGGAAAACAGACCGTCGCGATCCTCCAACACCTGAAACGAATCCATGGGCAGTTGCTCCAGTTGGATTTCCATCAGATACCGGCCGCCGACAATGCACTGGATATGCCCGGCCGCATCTTCCTGGCTATACTCCAGGTTGGAGACATGGTCTTGCCCGTCATCGAGTACGCGGAGATCTCCATCCGCCTGTTCCGCGACGAGCTCAAAATCGAACCCGAGGGAGGTAAACATTTCCCCAGTGCAGTTTCTTGCGGGGGAGTGGAGGGAATTATGCGGGGTCCCGATTCGACCTCCAGTATTAAGATACTGGGAGTCAGGGAGCTGGTCAGTTAAAAGCTTCCGCTGTCCGACGTTTCCACGTTGTTGGCGGGGTTGTAGGTGTAGCCCGACGCGGTAACATCGGTTACCGTGAAGGTGAAACTGAAGGGTAACCGCTGCTTGCCACTGGTGGTCAGAACGGATTCCCCAATTCCATCAGTCACACCAGAATTGGATTCGCTGAACACCCCGGTAAAATCACCCTGCACGGTAGCCCCGGATACGGGTTGACCGGTCCCGCTATTCACAATGGTAACCGTCGCCACCCCCCGGTAATTTTTTCCGGCTCTCCTGGTGCCCAATACAATGGAGGACACATGCATTTCAGGCGTGCCTGAACCGGTGGTGAACGACCAGACTGGACCCAGGGTCCTGCCTGCCCCATTGACCTCGTCGACCGCCCAGTAGTAGGTGGTCGAGATGGCCAGCGTACCGGGCGAGAAACTCGTCCCGGACTGGTTGCCCTGGAACTCACCCGCTCCCGGGGTCGGGTTGATGCCGAAGTAGACGTCGTGCGAGGACGCCAGCATGCCCGCCGTCCAGGTCAGCGTCGGAGCCGTTGAAACGCCCGTCGCACCGTTGGCCGGAGCAGGGTTACTCGCCGCACCCGGCGGTGTGGAGGACGTCTCGGACGTGATGAAAATCGCGTCCACATAGAGGCTGTCGGTCGCACTGTTGCCCTGTGTGCGGTCTGTATCGACCACCTTCACATAGACGGTTCCGCTCAAGCTGCCAGGCAGCGAATAGAACTGCGCCGTGTTCTCGTCCGCGGTTTTCGTGACCGTCACCATGTCGGTGAAGTTTACGTTGTCCGTGGAGTACGAGAAGGTGAAGTCATCGCCTTCGGAGTTGGCGTCATGGTGCGCTTCGATATAGAAGGTGACCACCTCGCCGCCTGTGACGTTGAACGTCCAGGTGTGCTCCAGGTGCGAACGGCGCTTAGACGGTTTGCCTCCGCTCTGCGCCTCAGTGAGCACCTCATAGACATCGTCGTTGGATACGGTATCGGCAATGGAACCGCCCGTGACCGATCCCAGTGCCGTGAATTCGCTCTGGGCAAAGTCCGCAACCGGACCGCCGGCAGCATCGATCGTGATTTGCAACACGGCGGTATCGCTGCCGCCTGTTGCATCCACCTGGACGGTGAAGCTGTTCAGGCCCACGTCCCCTGCTCCGGGTGTACCCGAAAGTGCGCCGTTGGCGGCCACGTTCAGCCACGCCGGACCGGACACCTTCGAGAAGGTCATGGGGTCGGATTCCGGGTCGGAGGCGTCGTCGGCCAGCGTGCTGCTGTACGCCACGTCTTCCATGGCGTTGGACTCGAAGACCGGGTCGGTGATAAAGGCCGGCGGCAAGTTCAGCGCATCCACCGTGATGTTGAGCGTGGCGGTGTCGCTGCCGCCGATGGCATCCACTTGCACCGTAAAGACATTGGCCCCCACGTCGCCCGCCCCCGGCGTGCCGGAGAGGGTGCCGTTGGCGGCCACGTTCAACCAGGTTGGACCCGACACCTTCGCGAAGGTCATCGGGTCGGATTCCGGGTCGGAAGCGTCGTCGGCCAGCGTGCTGCTGTAGGCCGAACCTACCGTGGCATTGATTTCGTTGATCGGGTCGGTGATAAAGGCCGGCGGCAAGTTCAGCGCATCCACCGTGATGTTGAGCGTGGCGGTGTCGCTGCCGCCCGTGGCGTCCACCTGGACCGTGAAGACATT
>NZ_CAMYKH010000140.1 GCF_947258935.1 uncultured Muriicola sp. | reverse complement strand
CCATGAAAAGTAAGTGGAACAAGAACATATATAGATCTTTATTGATCCTTTCATTTCTAGGGATCAATGCTATGATAATTTATGGAATCAGTTCTGTATGGGCCTATCTCAATTCCGGAGCAGATAAATCTTCTATCCTTCACATACAGGGTAACATAGAAGAAACCTATCTGCCGGAAGTTCAATGGGTAGATCTGGAGAATCCGGGAAGACCCATGGAAGCCCAAACACTGAAAGAAATACAAACTGATTATTTAAGATCATGGTATGTCAGAAATATTGCCTTGTCTAACAATGATTCCTATGGTGTTGCTGATTATTATACGGACAGTATGCGGATCAAAATAGAAAGGGTACTCGATCTGAATAAACAATATAATACATCAGTGAAACAGACAAGTCTGGCTCATCATCCATCGCTCGACTTTTATAGCGCCGATGGTAGTCTGGTGGTGTTTACAGACAGGCATGTGGAAACTTATAAGGAGATATGGCAGAATGACCAGATGCTTTTAAAAAAGAAAGACACTAGTTCTTATAAGGTCCTGATGTTATTAGAAGACGGTTTTTGGCGGATAAGACATATGGTTGAAATAGAAGAACCTAATGAGGAGGTTCAATCTTCCATAAAAAGCAATACTTCGCAGTCCGATATTGCAAAAATGAAAGGACTCAATTACTATCCAAGTAAAAGTGCCTGGGATACCTTTGGATCTAATTTCAATAAACAGGTAATTGCGAACGACTTCGCCCAGATACGTAAGATGGGGCTTAATTCCGTACGCGTATTTGTTCCTTATGAGGAGTTTGGAAAAGCCAAGGTATCAAATGAATACATGGCAAAACTAAAAATAATGCTAGATCTGGCGAATACTGAAAAGCTTAAGGTCTTGGTCACTTTGTTCGATTTTTATGGGAATTATGATTTGATGGACTGGACCTTAACTCACAGACATGCTGAGATCATAGTGAAAACTCTTAAAGATCATCCCGCTCTCTTAGGTTGGGACCTGAAAAATGAACCCGATCTCGATTTCGATTCGAGAGGTAAAGAACTGGTATTGGCCTGGTTGGAAGAAATGAACAAGCAGGTAAAGAAATGGGATCCAATCCATCCTGTAACTATTGGTTGGTCCTCCCCGGAAGCTGGAATTTTATTAGGAGAAAAGGTCGATTTTATTTCTTTTCATTACTATCAGGATCCTTCTGAATTTTTAGGAAAGTATGAAGCTTTAAAGGACAGGGTAGGAGATACGCCTATTTTGCTGGGAGAGTACGGGTATTCATCTTATAGTGGTATTTGGAATGCATATTTGGGGTCGGAAAAAAGGCAGGCTGATTATTATAGAGAAATGCAGCAGCATTTAAATGAGGAGGGGATCCCATATTTATTCTGGACACTTTATGATTTTAAAGAAGTGCCAAACCCGGTGGTTGGCAGACTGCCGTGGAGAAAACAACGGCAAAAATATTTTGGTGTTATTTCTATAGATGGCAGGGAAAAACCTAGTTATCAGTATCTGGATCTGTCCACACAAAAATGAAAGGAGAGCAGTAACCACGCTGCCCTCCTCTCTTCTTAACCTAACCAAAAAATAGTTAAATTTCTTCCTTGACGGTCTTCTTTTCCGTAGCAAAATTTGGGGAAAAGTTAGGTAAGTTCTTATATTTTATCGCTTTGAAATAATCCGTATACATTTGGGTGATCGCAGACATAGGTAAGGAACATGCTGCGTCATAATTGGTTTTTCCTAAATGAACCCTATGTGAATCATTTCCCAGGATATTTTCAATAGCGTCGGCTAATGATCCAGTATTATCTGGTTCAAAGAACTCCCCTTTATATCCTTCTTCACGAACCAGGACACCTAGATCTCCTAGGTCTGGTAGTGCCACAGCTTTTCCGTAGCTACCCGCCTGGTGCAGGACACCTGAGCTACCAGTTGTAGAGGTATAAGGAAACACAACTACAGCACTGTCTCCGAATATCGTTGGTACATCTTCCTCAGCAACATAGCCCGTAAACCTTATGTTTGGTACATGTGCATATTTTTCCTCCATTGATTTAAGATATCCCGGAGTATTAGGGCTATCAGTACCTGCAATGACAATTTCTATGTCTTCCCTTGTTCTGCTTCGGATCAAATCTACAGCCTCAATCATGATCTCAACACGCTTATAAGTACCGAATTTACCAAAGGCCATTACTTGTTTTGGTCCTATTGGCAAGGCATAGTCAGGCTCAGGAGGTGTTTCAAACGATCCATGAGGAATCAGTGCAATATTGCGTGCTTTGTATTTCTTCTCCAGAATAGTAACATATTTACTGATGGTTAC
>NZ_CAMYKH010000139.1 GCF_947258935.1 uncultured Muriicola sp. | reverse complement strand
GTATTTCACAAAAGTAAATTATGGATATTCAATATTTAAGATGCGATCCAGGTTCCACATTAGGAAATAGGGGACGTATTATACTTTTGAACTTCCTATCTGATTTCAGGAATTAAGTTGAAAAGTTAAGAACGTCCCCGATCCCGTCCGATCCCGTCCCAAATTCGTTATAAATCCATATAAATCTAAATAGCTAAAGAATCAATTAGGCTGTCACGCCGGAGGTCGAGGGTTCGACTCCCTTCGTCCCCGCCACTAAATTCAAAAGGTTACCCAAAATTGGTAACCTCTTTTTATTTTCAAATTATCAGCTCCCCACACTATTCCCCACATAATCACCGTAAATCACTGCCCTTACTGCTCTGTCTCTTGAAAATAGGAGCATAACATTTAATCCCCACACCCGTGGGGAACGCAATAATGTGACTTTGTATTACCTGTTTTTCCCAATATGAAAGGTTCTGCATAAGTGTTGGGGTATTTATTTCACAAAAGCTGCCGTGTCTACTTGGTTGAATTTTTCCTAACTGCCTGATATTTAGTAAAATCTGGGCATGTGACTTTTTTGGCATTTTTATTGCTTTAATAAATGATGGATAAGTATGCTCTAAGCACATAGCACAAAGCAAAACCCATCGGGGGGATGGGAATAATGCAAAGTGTCTTGAAGAAAATAGCCGAGTCGCCTTTAAAAGGTGGTTTGGCTATTTTTATTGGTGGAAAGCGAGGATAATATGAAAGATAACCTATGCTTTTGTTTATTGGCAATTCTACTTTTCTTAATTCAGCTCATTGGAATTCCAAATTCAGCGATATCCAGTCAATTATTTTCGCTTACAGATCTCGGTTCAGGTAATTATACTTTTGCCATCAACAATAAGGGGAAAATAGCTGGTTACTCAACTTCCCCAAGTGAACTAGGCAACAATTTATTCATATACGAAGACGGTAATATAAACCATTTAGGATTCATAGGCCAAAGCGGTCAGCCATATGATATCAATGATAAGGGGCAGATAGTTGGCCGCTCCCAGTTTAATATCTACGAGCCGAGAGCATTTATTTATAAAGACAATCATATACAGATAATTGATGAGTTTAAAGATACCGATGCCTACGCATCAAGCATTAACAATAACGGACAGGTGCTAATCAACGATACCAGTGACAGTTATTTTCAAAAAGCATTCATTTTAGAAAAAAATGGAACTGTTACACCTCTGGATAAACTGGGTTTGAGAACATGGGCTAACGCAATCAATGATAGCGGTCATGCAGTAGGCTTTTCCACAGCCGGTGGATCTGGCTCATTTATCTATAAGAACGGAATCATGGAACATAGCCTGATCCGGTATCCCGAAATCCAAGAACCTGATCCTATTAGGCACCGGCTTGATTGGACTGGTGGGAATGGGAGGTAAAAAATTATTCATGAAGAAATAGCTTCTTTTAATGCTCAACCGAGGTTGCATATGGATTCAGCAAAATCCCATTTCTCAATAGAGGAGGGCTTTTGTTTTGCTATACTTACATACAAATCATAAGCAGGGGTAAACGATGAAGCAAAAATCTGAGGGTATACATCGATTATCAATTTTGACTGGCGGCCTGGGAGCATTTGCATGGTTTCTCTATATTCTAATCGATACCCATTCATTTACTCGCATTAAATATGGCGAGGAATGGCTGCTTATCTTAGTAGGTCTTGTTTTTTGGTTCCTCATCCCATTTATATTAGTCAGGTCAACTTATTGGGTCGTTATTGGATTCAAGCAGGACAAAACATAAAGTAGCGCGAAAAGTCAAAACGAGGAACCTGACAATTGAGCCACCTCCCTGGTAAGCCTGCTTGTGAGATTTAGGTATAACAAAATTGCCATTTCAGCTTAGACAACCGTCTGGGTTAAATTGTCAAAGAGCAACGCAGGGTCAGAAATGGCAATGCTTTAAGCACATAACACAAAGTAAAACCCGTCAAGGGGGATGGGAACGATGCAAAGTGTCTTTTAGATAATAGCCGGGTTGCCTTAAGGGTGGTTTGGCTTTTGTTATTGGGGAAAAGGGACTATTGTTTTCAGTACCCAAAAACAAAGATAAACGTAAAAAAGCATTGAGGAGTTAAGGAAATAAATGGAGAGAAAATTTCCGACAAGCTATTTCAAGTCCAATGGGAATGAGATGGTCTTAAGAAGTGACCGGGACCCAATGCCCGACATACATAGTACCGTAAGATCTGCGAATCGGCAGAAGATTATTCAAAAAATAGATAAATATAGAAAAAGAATAGAAAATCAGAGAATAGATAGACAGGGGATAAAAAACCGCCTTAAACTTTTACAGATGAGGGAAGAAGTATACGAAAGCGGGAACTTATCTAAGATTGAACAGGAATTGTCAGCGATGTGGACAGATATTGAATGCAGCGAAACGTTTCAATAGTCATATTTTCGTATACTCTAATTGCACTTATGAGTTTTATTTTATTTTCTATCACTGATGCTATAATACTTCCCAGTTTCAATATTCCTTATTCTGTGTTGTTAATGGGATTAGTTGGTTGTCTTGTTAGTATGTACATACGACTTCCGAACATTAGAATAAGGCAACCTCTAAGTTATGATCCAACAGTTTGGTTCATTATTAGTCCACTTGTTGCTATCATTATGGCTGGTATTTTTTTCGGTATCGTACAGATTTTCCTTCCCGTGTTTCAAGTTGATTTGTACGACGAATCGTGGTTTTTCTGGGTCCTTGCCTGGGTTGCTGGCTTTGTTGACTGGGTATACTTTTATGAAAGGCTAAGCAATGGATTTAGAAATTGGGTCTAATATGCAGAATAATAAAACTAACAACATATCTCCAACATAACGGCAATTTGTTTCGCCTGAAAAAATTACAGATACCAGACATATCTACAAGTTTTCCCAATGCTGGGATTGGTGTCAAATTTTGAATAGTGAATAACGCTCTGATTGATATGAAGGAATGAATAGGAATAGGGTCAGGCCCACACTTTTGACAGATTTTTTGTTATTAGGGTGAAGAAAAGACGGATGTGACATATAATCATTCGGATTTTTCAATGATTGACTTAAAAAGGACTGCGATGTTAAACAATCAACCATAGATTTAAATGCGCTAACCAAAATCAGATGGTGCCATGATAAGAGAGAGGTTCAAAGGTTCAGGGTTCACGGTTCAGGGTTAAACAAATAACATAGATTGATGCAGT
>NZ_CAMYKH010000138.1 GCF_947258935.1 uncultured Muriicola sp. | reverse complement strand
CTCCTTCACCCTCGGCCACTTCTCCCTCAGCATTGTTCAATCCACCAAGCAAGGCATCGACTTCTTGTTTTTTCGCTTCTTGTTCCTTTCTGATCTTTTCCTCGGCCGCTTTCTTTTCTCGTTCTATTCTTTCGTCCTCTTCTTTAGCTTTTTTTGCAGCTTCTTCAGCCCTTCTTTCGGCTTCTTGTTGCTGCTTTATTTTAATAGACTCTTCATTCTCCTGGGTGAGAAGTTTTTCTGAAGGCTTCTCTTCTGACACGTTTTCAGGGACCGCCTTCTCCTTTGGCTCCACTTGCTCTACCGGCGTCTCTTCTTTTACCACCGGTTTTTTTACGGGCACTGATTTGACCTTCTTTTTAGGTTGCTCATCCCCCATACCGAATTCAAGTGCTCCAAAATTCACTGTGATACCCGTCTCAATTGGAGGTTCCATATAGGTAAGACCAATATAGAACATCAACAGCAGCAGTACACTTAAAAGTATGGTAGTAAGTGTGAAGGACTTTTTCTTGTGTCTCGTATCAAATAACGACATTAATTCGGGCGCACCGCAAGGATCACCTTATAGCTATTCCTATTGGCAATATCCATGACATTCACGGCTTCTTTGATAGCCACGCTTTCTTCTGCCCTTAGGATAATGGTAGGTTTGTCTTTCCCTTCCAGTGCTTTTTTTAATTCAATTTCAATATAGTCTCCGTTGATCTGCTGATTGTTAACGAAGTATTCCAGATTCTTATTGATGGAAACAGATACATTCTGCGTATTGGTCGATTTTCCTTTCGCCTTGGGCAAGAGCATATCCAGCGCATTAGGCGAATTTGCTGTTAACATAAAAAAGATAAGCAATAGGAATACAATGTCTGTCATAGAAGACATACTAAACTCCGGGCTGATCTTATTTCTACCTTTCAGTTTCATGGGAAGTAGTTAAACAGGTTCGTTTAAAAGATCAAGGAAATCCACAGCGTTGGCCTCCATCTTATGGATCACCTTATCTATGCGGTTCACTAAATGATTATAACCCATATAGGCTATGATCCCAACAACCAATCCGGCAACGGTAGTGGTCATGGCCGTATAGATCCCCGAGGCCAAAGCTCCCATCTCCGCTTGTCCGCCACTACTCGCCATCTGATGGAAAGCAAGGATCATACCTATGACAGTTCCTAAAAACCCTATCATGGGTGCAGCTCCCGCCACAGTAGCCAGGACATTTACGTTCTTTTCCAGTTTATATACTTCTAAAGTACCTGCATTCTCAATAGCTGCATTGATATCGTCCAGAGGTTTCCCGATCCTGGAAACCCCTTTTTCTGTTAACCGGGCCACAGGAGAATCTGTTTGGGCACAAAGGATCTTGGCAGCATCCAGCTTGCCATTCATCACATGATCCCTGATTTGATTCATAAAGTTCTTGTCGATCATAGAGGCCGCTTTAACGGCCAGTAATCGCTCAAAATAAATGTACAAGGCCACCGCAAGCATTGCGAATAAGACTGAAATAATGACGATACTCCCAGTACCCCCACTTAAGATTAGATCTATGACGGAAAGTGTCTTTTCTTCGGATATAACCTCCCCTACTTGTGACTCATTCACAAGATCTTGAAACATTACCATATGCATTCTCTTATTAATTTGCCCCTATAACGGTAATCTGCTGATTTAATTATGCGTTTAAGACTAAATTTCGAATTAATACAAAAGTAACCGATCCGGCAAGGAAACCAAGTAGTGCCAACCATGCAATTTTCCTGAAATACCAGAAGAAATCTATTTTCTCCATTCCCATGGCTACTACCCCGGCAGCAGATCCAATAATAAGCATACTGCCTCCGGTTCCTGCAGAAAATGCTATAAAATGCCATACCGGATCATCGATAGGAATAGAGAACATCCCCATACTGGCCGCCACTAATGGCACATTATCAATAACCGCAGAACCTACCCCCAGTATTATTATTACAAGATCCGAAACGGTCTGACCCATTGTTTCAGATCCTAACAAAGGCATCTTTTCATCTAGTACTCCGGCAAATTCGAATAACATCCCTAAGGATTCCAAAGCCGCCACAGCTAAAAGTATTCCCAGAAAGAAAAGTATACTTGGTAATTCTATTTTAGATAGTGAAGCGTGCACCGGACTATGATGAGACCCCGTATCTTCATCAAAATCTACAGTAGTAATAGTAAATTTAGCATTACTATAGATCTCTGCAAAAGTAGCTACAATAGCCAATGACAACATCATCCCAACATAAGGTGGAAGGTGTGTAATGGTCTTAAAAAAAGGAACAAATACAATAGATCCCAATCCTAAATAAAGCATGGTAGCCCCATAGGGTGATTTTGGAATTTCCTTCTCTTCCAGATCCCCTTCAATTTCTCCTTTAAAAACATTGTATCGCAATGCAAATAATACCG
>NZ_CAMYKH010000137.1 GCF_947258935.1 uncultured Muriicola sp. | reverse complement strand
TTCGGTCAATAGGGCATGTACATTATACCAAAAAACCTTTAATGTAAAATCATTTTTGACAGAGATGTTTGTAAGTTCATGCATGGCAGTAATAACAAGGTCCTCTTTTTTACCAATTTTCACATCCTTCATTTCTAAATGGGTATGCCTCCTATCCTTTTTTATATTAAGATAAAGCTGTGTTACTTTTTCTTCATCCCCTTCAAGAATTTGAATAAAATATCCATTATCAAATATTAGGCATCCTGAAATATCATTAGATGAATTAAATGACTTCGCAATTTCAACAATCTCTTGAATTTCTTTTGAAGTTATCTCGGGTATAGCTTTTGATCGATAGGTTAGTTGATACACTTTCATAACCCTGTTATTAAAATAATATTATTAGTTCTTCCTTAGGCTGAGTTGCGACTTGCATTAATGTTGCCATAAAGAGAACGCGTTACAATTTTCTCATATACTTTTTTGTCCTTAGTGTTCTGGCCTATCTTGTGTAGGGCATATTGCTGAATAACCAGTAAGGGTAGTACGATGTTTTCCCTGATCTTAATGGACTCCCTGGAAACAGCCTCATTTTCCATCAGGATCTTAAAATTACTGATTTTGAGTAACATTTGTTTTGATAAAACATATTCCTCATGCAGCATCTGCCAAAAAGGTCCATATTCCGGATCTTCTTTCATGTAAGCAGTAAGTTCGAAATATGATTTGGAAAGTGACATCATACTATTGAGCATTAATGCTTCAAAGAAGGGTACTTCCCGGAATAATTTCTTTATTTCCTTCAGCTTGCCTTGCTGTACAAGAGTCTGAATAGCAGTTCCTATTCCGTAATATCCGGGCACATTTTGTTTCAGTTGGCTCCAGGAGCCCACAAAAGAGATCGCCCTTAGATCGGACAATTCCAGTTTTGCTTTCTGTCCCCTTTTACCGGGTCTGCTTCCTATATTGGCCTTCGTATAATATTTTAAAGTACTCCTATTTTCCAGATACGGAATAAACATAGAGTGTTGTTTTAGCGCATCGTATTTTGCAAAACTCAATAGCGATAATTCTTCTATCAACTTTCTTGAATCCGCACTAATCACGTTCTCCTTTCCAAAAAGATTATTAGATAGTCCGGCTGTTAGCAGTTGTTCCGAATTATGGATAAAATGATCCTTTGTGCCGTAGGTACTGGTAATTGTCTGCCCCTGAATTGTGAGTTGTATCTCATTATTGGCTATATCCTTGGTCTGAGAGGCATAAAATCTGTGCGTTTTACCACCACCTCTTGCCGGCGGTCCGCCTCTGCCATCAAAGAACAATGCTTTTATTCCATGTCTAGAACAAACCTTGGAAAGTGTTTCTTTGGTCTTAAAAATAGACCAGTTGGCCTTGAGATATCCTCCGTCCTTGGTTCCATCCGAGAATCCGAGCATTATGGTCTGTTTTTGATCTCTTTGTTGGAGGTGCCTTTGGTATTCCGGTAGTGAAAACAAGGTATTCATGATCTCTTCTGAACGTTCCATCCCGATCATGGTTTCAAAAAGAGGTACGATGTCGAATGAAATATCCCCGGGAGCGTACCCACACCATCTAAACAGCGCATGGACAAAAAGAACTGAAAATATATCTTCAGAATTGCTAATGATATATCTGTTACAGCCATCCTCCCCATTTCTGGCTTTAATCGCTTTTAACTGTTTGATGTTAACAATAGTATCTACTAAGATATCGTCCTCAAAATCATCTGCTTCCAGCTGAATATTTTCATGGAGCAAGATGCTGGTGAGTTCGGCATCTTCTAATTCTGAAAGTGACTTCTTGATATATCCTTTCTTCTGAAGGATCTCTTCGATCAGTTGAACATGTTTGCTGTGATCCTGACGAATATCGAGGGTGGCGAAATGGGTCTTAAAAATGCGAACCTTATCCATTAATTGTTCCAGGTCCTGACTGTATAATCCCTGATACCTTTCATTGAGTGTTTCCTTAATTCCCGTCAATGAATCTATGATCTCCTCATAGCCTAATACCCTATCCACGTTGAACATGGCGGTATACAGCTTTTCCTGTAACAGGTTCAGGGGTTCCTGAAGTGCTTTAAAAGTTAGCTTCTTACGTAGTTTCTTTAGATCATTGTAGTAGCACTTCATCAGGGTTATCCGAAGCTCATCTGCAACGTCTTTGGTAATGGCGGCCGTAACAAATGGATTACCATCTCTGTCTCCTCCGGGCCAAAAGCCAAGTTTTTTCTTTTCTAATATTGGCCTTTATATAGCTATACAATTCTCCCACAGCATCATAGTAAATATTCCTGAGGATATAAATGATGTTCTTAGCCTCTTCCAGCGGTGTAGGCTTTTTCGAGTTGATCAACGAAGTAAGCCCTAACTGCTGTAAGACAACATCTATATCGTTGATCTTGTCATCGAGGATTAGATGCCTTAATTCCTCAATAATATCTAATACAGCAGGAGTGTAGAATTGAGTGGGATGGGCCGTGAGGACTATTCTGGCACTAAAGGTTTCCAGTTGCCTGGAAATTGTATTCCATTTCTTTTTCTTATCTACAAGTTGAAAATAATCCTTGATGGTTCGCGAAGTACTCAGCTCGTGTAATTTTGGAAAAGCAGCATCCTCTACACTGTCATATAAAACAACCTGCCGTTCCACGTACTGAATAATACGGAACATAAAATCGATCTTATCCTGTTCAGAACTTATGTTTGCATAATTCTTAAAGAAATGATCCATGATCTGCTGTGGATTTTGACCAGATTGTAAACCCTTTTCACATTGATGATATAGCAACGGGATCAACATCCCTACATTTTCTATATTTTGATAAGGAAGGTTTAAAAACAAGCTATTGTATATATAGAACTTGTTTTTGACCAATTTTTTAAATTCTTCTACTCGTTTTTGTGGCATATATATGTTCTCTTCAATATGAGCTTAAGGTTCAAAGTAAAGTCGCTAGTTATTTTAAGGTATAAATATCCATATTATTACCGTATGCCTGCCCTCAATTGAGCGAAATAACAAAAAAATCTATCCTGACAACAAATCCAACACAGTTTACAACATACTTTCTGCTTTACAGGAGATCTAACATATATTGTATGTGTAATAATACATTACCGTTTTTCATTTTCATATAGTGTTCTCGTAAAGGGGTCTTGTTCTGCGACAAGGCCCTTTTCAATTTACCCTAAAAGAACGGTTGATATTGCAGGACCCTAAAATCGAATGTATTAAAATTTGCATTTTCCTCCTTCATTTTCTTATAACTTTCCATACTGCCCACCGCCCTGTTGGCAGCTCCTGAAGGCGCTGTTAAAGATACAGTTCTAATAACCCTGGAAGGTGATCTCAGGCTAAACTCATGGATCCTCGGAACCTCATCAGAAATACAGCGCAAGCTGATCCCCTGAGCTTTGAGATGTTTCCTAAAAAGATATTCCGGACCATTGAGGCTGTTACCACCGGTAAACAAAAGCGTCTGTATATTTGAGTATTCTTGCAGATACCCTACAATATTTCTGAGAGAGATGTTTTTCATCCCTATGTCTGAAGAATCTATTTTGTTCCGTTTGGCACTAGCCACAATATCGCAAATGGCAATCTTTCGCTCTCGCAAGAATTGCACCCTTTCTTCAATGGCTTTTTCTGAGGTCTCAAAGCT
>NZ_CAMYKH010000136.1 GCF_947258935.1 uncultured Muriicola sp. | reverse complement strand
TGAATTTTCGCTTTTTCCATGGCAGGCCACAGGCGTACATTTTTTCCCTGGTAAAGCTCCATATCCTTAAAAATAGTGTCTAACAATTTAATGGCCTGGAGAATATAAGGTCCTTTGTTAAGCATAACACAATCTGTTCGTTGTGCCATAGCCGCATCTGTCATTTCAGCGCGAGATGGTATGCCCTGCTTTGATAGATTTTCCAAAACCTGTGTTGCCCAAATATCAGGAACATGTGCTGCTCTGCACAGTGAAAGAATTTCTCTTTGAACCCTGCCAATATTGTCCCATCCGCACTCTATGGCCAAATCGCCCCTTGCAATCATAACTCCCACAGGATACCTCTTCATGGCCTCCAAAAGAATTTTGGCCAAATTATTAAAACCACTTTGAGTCTCAATCTTAAGAATGATCCCGAAGTTATCCGGAGCATTTAATTTCTCCAACTGAATAATGAGATCTTTAACATCCCGTTTGCGATTTACAAAAGATACATTTACCGTATCCGCATTCTGAATCACAAACACAAGATCCTTTTTATCTTTATCCGTTAACCCCCTTATATCCAATTTGCTGCCCGGAAAATTTATTCCTTTATCGGCTCTTAGTTTACTTCCATTTTTTCTAGCGTTAAGAATTTCGACAAGAATTTCGTCCTGTTCTACCTGGCGAATAACACCTTTAATCTTGCCATCATCAAAAAAGACAGGCTCCCCTTCTTTTACCTGCTCAAAGACTTCCCCTAACGTACACGAAATATGTGCATGGCTTATTAAATTGTCATCCTTATCCCTGTGTGCTGGTTCACCAGGCTCTACATCCTTACGCAATCGTAAAAAATCTCCTGTATGTAACATTATGAATTGATCCACCCTGGGTAATTCTCCAATAGTTATAGAAGATGAGGAATACACTTCGTCAGTGAATAATTTCGAGCCTGTTTCCAGAAAAGTGGTCTTACCACATACTGCAATACAGCCATTTGCTGTTTTCTTTGTAATTGTAAACTCCCTTTTCTTATTTCTGGCATCGCTAAAGAACAACCGATCGCCAACTTTCAGTTTTTCCAAACCCGATAAGGCTACAGGTAGGTACGCCAAATTAGGGCCTTGATGGTCCTCCGGACCCATCCAGATTTCGCAATTCTTTATTACAATACCACGTACATCTTTTGTGGGACGAAATCTTTTTACCCTTGGACCTGCCTTTAATGGACCGGTCCGTACTTTGGGACCTCCAAGATCCATCGTGATCTTACATTTCTTTTTTAATTTTTTGGATGCCTGCCTGACGTGCCCAATCATTAAACGCCATTCTTTTTCGCTGTCATGAGCACAATTTATACGAGCACAATTCATTCCATTGGCAATCATGTCATGTGCCATTTGGTAATTATGGGCAACTTCAGTAGGCAGGGTAACCATAATACGTGTGCGTCTTCCCTTTGAACGGTAACCCAACAACGATTTAGCATTGGACTTACCAAGCCGATTACTTTTTTTGAAAGTCAATTCGGCCTTGTGCTTTTTAATAGGTGAATTGTTTAATAGGCTCTCCAGGATGGCCTTGCTAGCCAACAAACTCGCCATAACATGACCTTCCGGTTTATCGAGCCGGGAAAGCCCCATATTTGCCAGCTTATTTTGGACAGCCGTTATATCCTCTTTACGCAATGCACGGTAATGGATAAGATTGCGGGCAGTTTTAATAAAATTGGGGTGGATCTTGGAAAGTTCAGCCGAATATTTGGCCTCAAAATGCTCCAAACGTTCAATGATAACAGATATCTCCTGTATCAACCATCGTATTTTTACTTCCTTTTTACTAATTTCTGCCATGGTGCACTAGTTAAAAAGCCTTAGAACCATGAATTTAGGAGTTATTTGGCACATTTATGTAATGACTGCCTACTTATAATTGATTAAAATTATTAAACGATCTAATGAAGATGATACTCGTTCAAATAAAGGGATACATTCTATTTTATATTCCCTCCAAATTAATAAACTTAGTTTGGTATCCTTTGTAAAAAAGGATTAACTCGCAAAACTCGTTGATCCATCGGGAAACCACGACTGCAATTAGAAAATAACACTGCACTTCTGTGCAAAAGGATTAGCTCTTTGCATTCGCTGATCCATAGGGAAACCGCTGATGCAAATAGAAAATCTACATCCCGCTCTCGCAGGATGAGATCCTTTTATCCCCTGCAGTCGCTCAAACAAGTTTGGCGACTTTCGGGGATAAAAAAATCCACACGTTTCCGTGTGGATTTTCTGAGTGATGTGGGCCCTACTGGATTCGAACCAGTGACCCCCTGCTTGTAAGGCAGGTGCTCTGAACCAACTGAGCTAAGAGCCCGTAAAGGAGTGCAAATATAACATTGTTTTTTATTCCCTAAAACAAAAAAGATAAAAAATCATACCACCCCAGCCACCGTAAAATTGCTCCCTCCTACAAAGATAAGA
>NZ_CAMYKH010000135.1 GCF_947258935.1 uncultured Muriicola sp. | reverse complement strand
GTGGTTGCCGAAGATCGCGATAGAGCACTGGGATTAGCCAGGACCAAATCAGGTGATTCTCAGTTATCAGCTAAGGATTTAAGGCAAGACGAAGATGTACTGGATACCTGGTTTTCATCATGGTTGTGGCCAATAAGTGTTTTTGGGGGAATCCTTGAACCGGATAATGAAGAATTTGGTTACTACTACCCGACCAGTGATCTGATTACGGCACCGGATATTCTGTTTTTCTGGGTAGCCCGCATGATCATGGCCGGATATGAATTAAAAGGCAAAAGACCATTTGACAATGTTTATCTGACCGGTATCGTAAGGGACAAACAACGCAGGAAAATGTCTAAATCGCTGGGCAATTCTCCTGACGCTTTGGAATTGATTAACCACTATGGTGCGGATAGTGTAAGGGTTGGATTATTACTAAGTTCAGCGGCGGGAAATGACCTTCTTTTTGATGAAGCTCTTTGTCAGCAGGGTAAGAATTTTGCCAATAAGGTATGGAACGCTTTCCGGTTGGTACAGGGTTGGGAAGTCAAGGAAGTACACCAGCCAGAGGCGGCCCGATTGGGCCTTGATTGGTACCGGGCCAAATTGGCAAAAACCTTATTGGATATTGACGATCATTTTAGCAAATACCGAATTTCAGATGCCTTGATGACCGCTTATAAATTCGTTTGGGACGATTTTTGTTCCTGGTTGCTGGAGATTGTGAAACCATCCTATCAACAGCCAATAGATAAGGCCACTTACAAGGACGTTATCGAGTTATTTGAGGCCAATCTTAAATTGTTGCATCCGTTTATGCCTTTCCTCACAGAAGAGATCTGGCAACGGATCAAAGAGCGTAAAAAAGAAGAAGCTTTAATCGTTGCTAAATGGCCAGTATTACCTCTGGAGCATCAGCAGCTGATACCCGAATTTGTCTTCGCCACATCCGTAATATCCAATATCAGAAATATTCGTAAAAAGAAAAATATAGCGAATAAGGATCAATTGGAACTTCTGGTGATTGATAAGGAAAACTTTGATACGCGCTGGAATGTAGTGATAAAGAAGCTGGCCAATCTCAGTAAAATTGAATTTGTCGATAAAGCTGTGGATGGTGCGATCACATTTAGAGCAAAGAGTAATGAGTATTTCGTGCCCTTAGAGGGAACTCTGGATCTCGAAGCAGAAGTAGAAAAGATAAAAGAAGAGTTGAATTATACCAAAGGGTTTCTTCAATCTGTAGAAAAAAAGCTGGCGAACGAGCGCTTTGTTAATAACGCACCGGAACAAGTAGTTACTCTGGAAAAAAAGAAGGCTGCCGATGCAAGGGCAAAAATTGAAACCCTTGAAAGAAGCCTTTCAAGCTTTCGCTAAAGAAAATTACTGTCTTTGCCACTTCATTTAAGGCTTAGCATCACAAACTTATTGTTCATTTAAATTGTCCTCATGAAAAAGAAGACCGTTATTATATTGGCTAATTTTGTGATGCTATTATTCGCCATATAAAGAAACTTTAATTTTGAATGCGGCTTACATTTATAGAGGTTAGAGTATTATTTCCGACAATAGTGCCCTACAGCTGCTATCGCTAAAAAATAATCAGCTAAGCGCTATCGATATATCGAACGTGGCGACCGTAATCCAATTCAAGGTGTTTGCAATCGAAGAAAACCCACTTAGCTGCATCCAGGTAAATTCCGATCAATTGAACGACGTCCCGGATCAGTGGACCAAAGATGCCGAGGATGACTATTCTTTGGATTGCAATTGAGTAAGTAGAAATATTGGTAAAGCACCTGATTTCTAATCGACCTATAGAGGGGATGCGCCAAAGGTTTTAGCATCCGGTTTCCGAATGATCATTTTCGCCAGTAAGGTTAGTTGTGACTTTCTTTTCCACCTGCATTTATAGTAAAGTATTTAGGGGGATTTGTCCGAAAATAGCCCGAATGAGGCTCCAATCAATTATCTACTTGCCCATATCCAGAAAAATTAGTGTGTCTTAATGTCATCGCCCTTTTGAGGATATTGGCCGAGATTGCTATCTTTAGGCAAACACAGAACTTATGAAAATCACTATAGCTACTATAGCACTTTTAGTTTCTTTTGGGGTTGTATCACAGACCAAAACAGATGGGGTCTTACCCAATGATATCCAGATTAAAACCGCAGTTTTACCTGCTCCTCAAGAAGACAAAGATGGAGCCATGGTATATGGCTATGACAAGGATGGTGCTTTGGTAGTTCTGCGAGAAGGCAATAATAACCTGGTTTGTATTGCTGATAATCCTAATAAAGAAGGAATAAGTGTTGCTTGTTATTCAAAAAAACTGGAACCGTTTATGAGCCGGGGAAGAGAATTGTCGGCTCAGGGCCTGGACTTCGATCAGCGTTTTAAAATCAGGGGTGAGGAAGTTGCGTCAGGCAAACTTCAAATGCCGGATACACCGAGCATGATGTATGTATATTTTGGGAAGGACGAGAATTATAACCCGTCTACCGGCGAGCTAAAAGACGCTAAATTCAGGTACGTGATATACACTCCGTTTGCCACTACGGAATCTACCGGACTTCCAGACAAACC
>NZ_CAMYKH010000134.1 GCF_947258935.1 uncultured Muriicola sp. | reverse complement strand
TCTGTTGAATATTGAAGAAGATATCGATCCAAATAAACCGTTTCCTTCACTTAATACAGAGCTCGTAACTCTTAGTCGAATTAGGCCCAATTTTTTGGACACTGATCAAATTGGGGATTCACCAACTTCAATTACCAGCCATTTTCCATTTGGTGTTTGCGCTCCCAGGCTGGTTAGCTTACGACACAATTGCTCTTGAGCAAGGCGACGACTTTTTTGCTCTAACGGCTCTAAGCGGACAATTACTTCTTTGTCCGTGCTTTTAATCCAGCCGTGACAATAGGTAATCGTATAAAATAAATCTACCAGTTCGTTTTCTTGATTGAAAAATGGCCTTAGCCAATCTACCATTTGTTTGCGAGCATTCCATACTGAACTTGTCACAAAATCAAATAAATACTTTCCTTCATTATCAATTGCCTTAAAAGACCGATAATCTTCTAACTGCGATACATCTACTCTTTCGGGCAACTTGTTTTTCTCTTCCAGAAGTTGCTCCAACTTTGCTTCTTTATCAACTTTCTTTTTATTTAGTTGCTCCTGAGCACTGTTTTTTCGCGGGGTCCCATCCTTGTTAAGAGCTTTGCCAACCTTGGACAGCTTTTTATATAACCTGTTCAATTCAGTTTTTACTTTACTTATCTGCCTGTCTTTATCCTTGATGGCCGGGTTTTTTATCTCCTGATTTTTACTTTCAGTTAATTTAAATCCAGGATGATAATGAAACGGATGGCGTTCTTGGATGTGCTTAAATGCATTCTCTGATGCACCCCAGCGGCTCAATATCGCAAGGGCGCATTCTTTGGTGCTCATTTCGCTGTCACCGCTGAAGGCCAATCCGCAGGCCCTGCGATTACTGCTTTTATTCCATATGTAAATACGCCTTAAGCTAAAAGTGTGTTTTTTCGATTCATTGCCCGCGTTGCCTTCTGAAGTATAAGTAAATTCCTTGCTCCCCTCAAATATACTATAACTTTTACCATTGAATTCAAAAGCCTCTATAAACAGATCCTCATCAAGCGCTGCTAACTTTTTAGAATCAATATTCTTTTCCCACGTCACAAACAAATCTTTGTTACTGACCAATTTAAAGAAAAACTCAGCTCCGTGGCCCTCTCTATCAAAAACCTTGACAACGCCTCCCGGTATATATTCTTTCCACTTTTCGCCTAAGTTGCATATATGACCCCGATAATCCCCCTTGCCTTCTTGGATCTCAAAATCCACCACGCGTCCACTGCCATCACAAGTGACCATATTGGTGCGGCCAGCTTCGGGTTTGCGCCGCTGGGTATTAAAACTGAAATGAACTTTTTGCTTACCCGTATAAGGCAGCAGATGACCATCGATAAACCATAACCATATGCCGACAAGCCCTGCGCTTATCTGGTAACGAAAATAGTCTAACAGTAAGGGGCCGGCTTTCTGCAATTGTGCAACTGTGTAAAACCATTGCCAGACTTTCTGTTTGAAGGGTATGCGCTTGATCCCGAGAATAACGCCGGCCTCGCGCGAACGGATATTTTTTAACTGCTCAATAGAACGCAAATTGCAGGCTGACATTAACAAAAATACCATAAATATCTTAAAGTTGGAGCCAAAATAGCCCATCACTAATTGAAGCCATTTCCATTCGCTAATCAATGCAATCAAATAGGTAAATACCCCGGCAAAACGAGTGGGCTCCCAGTCATGTTTTTCGGCAAAAGGTTGTTCATCTTTTTCAACTTTTTTAGCTTCGCCTTTATAACTGAAGTTAAAATCCAAGCTTCGTTGCTTCTTTTCGCGTTCCGCTTTAGCCTTTTTTCTTATCTCCGCAACCTGTTGGGCTTTGTTACCTCCTATACGACGCGCAGCATTTTCTTTTCGCTGTATTCGCCGGCTTTTGCTTTTGTTGAGCGTATATCCCTGAATTAAACCCTCTGAGCCGAAATGTTCTTTAATTTCACGATAATTGTGTATGGTTTGCCGGCTAATATCTAAGGCCTTAGCTAGACGATATTGAATCGCACCAAGCTCAACAGCTTCTACTATAAACAAACGTTTTTCGACCTTATCGGATAAATCGGCTTTTTTAATAAAAGTGCCGTGGCGCCATAGCGTGACAATTTTAGAATCGTTTTTGTCAATTTTGAGAATTAAACCGTTGCCGAGATTAAATATATTCTTGTCTTCTGGCGGCGATATTTCAAATAATGGTTTTTGTGTCATAGCTGCCCTTCCGGCTAAACAATATTAGAAAGGAGGCTACAATAGAGCAAATCAAGTGTCAAGATAATATTTACATATTTAGTATTATTTTGTTTATAATTAATAGTATATATATTTATATGTCCAATTATTGGTATTTTAGTTAGACTTTATTGTTGTGCATGAAAATTTGACGCATGCAAAGTGTGTGTCGCTCATATTCGTTGTTATAACAAATGGATACTGGCATCTGCATATTTTGTAGGTAGGGTGTCAGAAGTCTTCCAATGTCCAAACTTTATGCAAAACTCGCTTGAATCAATGGTTGCGGCCAATCACTGAACCCTGAACACCCAGGTCTGTATGTGAAATAACGCTGCACAGTTCACCATCACAGAGGGCAGATTTGCTTTCTTTCAGGGACTCATGTTTGAGCTTGACGCCT
>NZ_CAMYKH010000133.1 GCF_947258935.1 uncultured Muriicola sp. | reverse complement strand
GTGATTGCCGCCAGACAGCGTTATTTGCGAAAAAAGAGAGATAATCGGGCATCTGGAATAAATATCGATACAATTCGACCTGAAGTTTATTTGGATGAATCGTATGTCAATAAAAATCATAGTAATGATTTTATTTGGTATTCAGATGAAGACGGTCCTTGGGTGCAAAAACCAACAGGAAAAGGTGAACGGCTCATTATTATAAATGCAATCACTAAATCTGGTTGGATTTCTGGCTCCAAACTTGTATTTAAGAGCACAAGAAAGACTGGCGATTATCACGGGCAAATGAATTGGGAATTGTTTAAAAAATGGTTTGCAGAGATGCTTCTGCCCAATATTCCTGAAAACTCTCTTATCATAATGGACAATGCACCCTACCATAATACTCTTTCAGAGCATTCACCGCCAACGCCCTTGTGTTCCAAGAAAAAAATTATGCAATGGTTAGAGCAAAACAAAATTTACTGCCGTAATGACTGCTTAAAGCCCGAGTTGGTGGAGATCTTGAAAAAATTGGCACCTGAGCCAGTCTATGCAATTAGTGAAATTGCACGATCTCACGGTCATGAAGTTATCAGAACTCCACCGTATCACCCTGAGTTACAACCAATAGAAACTTGCTGGGGAGTAGTAAAAAATCATGTAGCCAGAAATTGTGATTTCACAATGAATAATTTAATCGAACAACTCGATTCTGGATTTGAAAAGGTCACCGCTAAAACATGCGCAAAAATTATCGCGAAAGTGAGAAAAATTGAAGATGATTTTTGGACAGAAGATTTAAAGTTTGACGCACAGGAATTAGACTAAAATTAGTATCAATTCATTTGCGAACCACTATAAGTCTAAAATTCAATAGAAAACCTCATCTTTTACTGGTCAGTCGAGCATTTTAACGCAATTTCAATTTTCCAAGTCTTCGTATAATAAGTGTTTGCGGCGTTTACGGTTAATAATGCGTAGAGTATTGCAAAATGGAACTTTTTCGCCAGAATAGAAGTACTCGGTTTGGATTACACTTTGAACCACTGCCTCTGAAGGGGTTTCTGATGAGCGAGTTCGCAGCCATCCGTGGTAGCTGCCCCATATTTCAGCAGCACGGGTGAGTGCCAGATATTGCAAAAGTCCAAGGCTAATGCCTGCGATATTAACAAATCGTTCAATGGCCTCGACGACTTGTGTGGCTTTTTCACGACCAGATTCACTCAAAGTAGGTAGATCCGACTTTTTCTTGCGCTTTAACTTCGGCCATGACTTTGTCCAAAAACGATAACAGAAACCTCCGACAAGGTGCTTTAGAAACAAAAACATGACCTCAATTTTGCTGCGATATGAATAAATGGTAATGATATCGATTGGGCTAAGATTAAGATCGGAACACATCAACACGTATTTTCCATCGCCGTCTTTTATGCATATGAAACGAACAAAATCATCAATCGGCCGCCACAGCAGATCCATGCACATATATTCAATGGTTCTGCTTTTGCCGTATGTGCTCAATTGCGCTGTTGTAAAAAATTCCGGAAAATCAAACCAATCCATGAGTATGAATTTGTCATCGTCATCATACTTTTTGGTAGAAAATTCCCGGTCAAGAAACCCGACATAGTTTTTCTTTGCCCGGGTAATAACATGGACCAACTGTTGCGCATCATCAGTGACCGCGGTCTTTAAAATCAGAAACATCGGACCGGTTGAAAAATATGCATCCAAAGCGACATAGCATAGTTGCCCGGTCTTTGATGCGCTCTGTAGCACAAGATTCGCCATGCGGGTTACGATGGTGGCCGGTTTGCCGTTAATCCCTTTGGCCGGGCGGATCATGTCAATACCTTCATGCAACTGAGCATGCAGTGGAAGACAGAAGTTTTTTTTACATGGCCGATCAGAAGCCCAACGTATCCAAAATGATGCCCCCAGATTGTAGCGCCTTTGCCACTATTATCCGAGTCCTGATGCAGGCGTTTAACACCGGGCATCTTGAAGGCTTCCTTACAAATCTTGATGCCATCGCCAATCAAAAGCAACCGGTCGTTGAATCGGATAACCGGAAAGCGATTGACCGCCATTGATGTCCATTGCACCAGCAGATCTTCGAGCCGCCAGGATGATGTTCTGAAAAATAAAAGTAGCGCATCATAGTGTGTAGGGCTTAGGAAAAGCCATCTGATAAAGCTTGTTACGCCACTATGATCGAATCGAATAACGAATCCGAGAATTACAATGACAAACCAGTTAAAGGACGCTTCGTATGAAAAAACACAACGGAACTCAGCCAACAATTTATCCAATATTTTCAGCATGATGAAATAACCTCTCAGTAAATATAGCTATTTCATCATATATAGCTGATTTTATTAGCTTTGTCCAGTATTACCTAAAGTTATTTAATTTAATCAGAATTATTTAAATCCTCGACTGACCAGATATAGAAAGACTGAAGAGACATTATAATTTATTTAAAGATGAAATAGAAAAGGAAGAGAAGAAAATACAAAAACAAGGGAAAAATACCGATTCAAACTACAATGTTTTTTCATCACATCCCAAGGTTGGCCGCAATGATCCATGTCCTTGCGGCAGCCGGCTGCGATTCAAGAAGTGCTGCATGCGATCGGGCCGCCTTTGATGGCTCCAATCGCGACGAATACTTTTAGAGAGAAAGATTGAAACACCG
>NZ_CAMYKH010000132.1 GCF_947258935.1 uncultured Muriicola sp. | reverse complement strand
ACTCGTTCTGAAGAAGACTCTGAAGAGTTTGTAGAGCTTGCATCTAAGGAAAATGTAAAACCAATCACATTACCAACAATTGAATTAATTTCAAAGGGAGAAAAAATTGTCGATGATTTTCTAAAATCTGTTAGCCAAGACGATCCAGATTACTCTGTTTTTATGAGCTCAAAAGCAGTTAAACTTCTTTTTGATTCTGCAAAAAAAATATCAATGTATGAAAAACTTCAGCTAGCAGTTGCAAATACTATTGTAATTGCAGTTGGTCCTAAAACAAAATCTGCCTTAGAATCTGAAGGAATCAAAGTTGCTCATATGCCAAAAAGATATTCATCAGTTGGTATTGGTGAAGTCTTCACTAGACTAAATGCAGTTGGAAAAAAGGTAATTGTTCCAAGAAGTGGAGCATCCACCCCATTTCTTAAAACTCTCTTAGAAAAGATTGGAATTATCGTAAAAGAAATCCATCTCTATGATGTTTGTGCATTTCGAGACACAACAAAATGGAATGATTTTCGTCAATTATTCTCACAGAATAAGGTTGATGGAATTGTTTTTACAAGTGCTTCATCTGTTAGAGCATTTTTTGAAATAATGAAAAAAGATTACGATGAAAATACATTACAAAATATTTTACAACAAACAAAAATTGTTTCCATTGGACCTTTTACTGCTGAAGAGCTCAACAAACTTGATGTGAAAAATATTGTTTCAGAAGTTCACACTGTACCAGGGGCTTTTCAAACAATCAAAAATATTTTTTCGTTAGCTTAGCCTATCGTTTGTTCTTGATTTAGCTCTGCCTACTCCGATCTACAAGTGGTAATGGTTGAAGAAGCTATTAATAATATAACGGAGTTATTTTGTGCATGACTACTGAAAATCTTGACATGGATTATTCAAAATATGATTTTAAAGATTCAACTGAACTCTATGTACATCTAAGCAAAAAAGGCCTTTCAAAAGATACTGTCATTGCTATTAGCAAGATGAAAGATGAGCCTCAATGGATGCTTGATTTTCGATTACGTTCTTATGAAATTTTTATGAAAAAACCAATGCGGAGTAAAGCTTTTATCACACCCTAACGTTGAGCGTGAGCTGCAGCCGATATGAGTACTAACTTAGCACGGTCTTTACGTTAAACCGCTATTTTCAAGCCTTCAGCTCCACGCATTTGTTCAGGCGACGCACCCTACAAGAAAATCCACCGTTACATGCTTGCCAAATATGTGCGCCAAGGGGTCCAGTAGTATTTTTCCCAACCTTGGTTTACACCGTCGTAGTCTTGGTCGGGCACATCAAGGTGAACTAAGTCAATTCGCCCCTCATCTCCCTCCGAAGTGAAGGACAAGATCAGGGTTGAGTCAGGGTCCTCGGCCAAAAAATTAACCGAACGCCACGATTTAATAATCAGCCTCGGCCTTATCACCTCAAGTATCGTCCCAGTCAAGGCCCCATCGAAGGCTTTGAATTCAGATCCTCTTTTATCACCAATGTCGACGGATGCACCCGTGATTGCTTGGTGTGTCGAGGGATTAATATACATTTCAAATAGTTTTTCGGCGGAAGCTGGTAATACTACAGATTGACGAATGACATTTCTCATTGCCTTATTCCTTTTAGATTTTATGCCTAACGTCCGCTGGTGAGCAGCGGCCTAAATAAATATCAAGCTTGCACGGCCTTTACGTAAAACCGCTATCTTCACGCCGTCTGCTCCAGTGGCATTGTTAGATGATGTACCTATTTAAGACTACTGCGCAATATGACGATCCCCACCCATACCCACCACACGATGAGGCCCAGCCAAACAAAGGCCCCTAGCATGACGAGAGGCGGGACAGCCGCTAGGATGCCCACCACACCGATCACCAGGCCAAGGTAGTTCAGTGCGCTGGGCAGCTCTCCTGCCCGCAAGGCTGCCCAACTCACCAACAGAATCCATAAGCTGCCTGGAATCAAATTCTTGGGTCCTAACCCGTTTTGCACAAAGTCAAACACCAACCAGACCGACTCAGCTTGAGCCGGGTCTTTGCCATAGAGATCGACGATTGTATCCAAGCCGAAGTTTGAGACCATGCCGGTGGCAATTTCCAGGCCGGCCCAGATAAGCCCGAAGGCGGTCGCCGTCTGTACCATTGCAGGCGAGCCGGCCTTCAACCGCTCGTAGAGCGCCAGCGCCAGGACAACCAGAAAGACGCCGTGTATTACATAGATGAGCAGGTACACTATGTATGTGATGGCCTGGTTGTCCGCGAGCAAAGCCACGATCTGGCCAGGACCGATGTCCCCGGTAAAGAAACCAGCGGGGATCACTATGGCCAAAACCAACCCAAAGCCCACCACGAATGTCGCTGCCTCGATCAGGGCGGCAACGCCGCCCATTTTCTGTAAATCATTCATCATTTCTCTCCGCGTATTCAGCGAATATCGGCATCAGCAGATGGATATCGACAAGCTTGTTCGGTGCCGACTCGTATGTTCATTGTTCACTTACCATCTAACGTCCGCCGGTGAGCAGCGGCCTATATAAATGTCAAGCTTGCATGGCCTTTACGAAAAAACTGCGGGGTCAGGTCTTCATTCTTCACACTCGGCCTGAATCTGTCAAGAATGAAGACCTGATAATCATATAAAGGGCGGGGCTTTCAACAGGAAAGCATATCGATTAATCTATGAAGTGTTGAAGCAGTAT
>NZ_CAMYKH010000131.1 GCF_947258935.1 uncultured Muriicola sp. | reverse complement strand
TCATGTAAGGTCTCTTTTAGCAATATGTACTTCTTTCTCAACATGCTATTGAGCAAGGGCAATACCGTCTTTTTATCTAGTATGGCACTTACATCATTGATCTTCAAGGATGATTGATGTTCCAGGGCCTCCAGTACCATGAACTCCTGGTCATTAAGAACTGATTCATCGGGTTGGATCGTATTGTTTTTTAGGACAAGAGTTTCACTTTCCAATAAAAAAGCACTGGGTACTGCTGTTCGGAATACTTCACCTAAGGTGCACATATAATACTGGGCCATCCACTGCCAATGATCTAATTGGAGAGGAGACACTAAAGGCAGGGTATCAATCAACTCGTGAATTTCCTTAGCCTCATACACCATAGGTGGTTCTGAGTGGACCTGAAATACCAAAGCTGTATAGATCTTTGATTTACCAAATGGAACAGCCACTCTCATCCCCTTCTTCATAAGCATGGCGGTGTCCTTTGAAACCGAGTAAGTAAACAGTTTCTCAAGAGGAATTGGCAAGATCACATCAACGAAATACTTCATAATTCCTGCTTAAGAAGAGACTTCTTCCGTATTCATATTTTGTTTGAGACTATTGAGTGTTGCATTCAGCTCAAAGCCCAATAAAAGTATATTTGCGTTTAACCAGATGTAGAACATCAAAATAAGCAATCCACCCAAAGCTCCATATAACTCGTTATAACGGGCAAATTTCTCAATATATACTCCAAACAAATAAGAGGTAAGTAAAATGAGTGAGGTAGTCATGAGCGCTCCGTGGGAAAAAAAACGAGCTTGCTTTCCTTCAGCCGTACCAAAATAGTAGAGTATGGCCGTTGTGAAGTAAGATAAAACTGCAAAGAACAATATCTTCCCGGCCTTTGCGCCTATCAGATCTTTAGGGTCTAGTTTGGTCCCACTAGATTCTGCTGCCCAAACATTTAAATACTCCAGGGTATATTCAAAATAGACGAAAACCACTGCTCCTGCCATTAATAAAAATGATAAAATGATACCTACCATAAGGGCATAGGCATATTGTTTAAAAAAATTACGGGTCAGAATTATATGGTAAGATGTTTCAAACCCACCAAAGATGGCGCTAACCCCATTGGTCATTAAAAAAATAGATAATACAAAGGCAGAAGATAATAATCCACCTTGTTTTTGGTCCTTGATCTGAGTGTAGATCTCCCCAAAATAATCCCCTGTCGCAGATGGAAGAAAAGATTCGAGGAAACTTAAAAATTGTGCGTCAAAATCCTGATTGCCAACACTCACGAATGGAATTACAAAAGGAATTAAGGTAATTAAGAAAATAAGGAGAGGAAACAGCGCCATAAAAAGGCTAAATGCTATGGAACTAGCTCTCGTGGAGAGCGCACCCTGAACAATCCCCGAGATATACATCTCAATTAGGTCGTAGAGAGAAAGACCTTGCAGCCCTACCAGTTTGATCTTCTTTAGTAGTACAACAACCCAATTGATGACTGGTATTTTCTCTAATTTATCCTCTACCTCTTTTGTCATCTACACTGCTTTAAGACTCAGATCCTTGTTGCTCACAGAATGGGTTAGAGCTCCAGATGAAATATAATCTACGCCGCATTCCGCATATTTTCTTATGGTTTGTTCATTGATACCCCCAGAGGACTCAGAAAGGCACTTCTCTCCTATCAGCTGTACGGCCTTCCTGGTATCATCATAATTGAAATTGTCTAACAGGATGCGATAGATACCATCCGATCGAAGAATTTCCTCCACCTCTTGAAGATTTCGGGCTTCTACGATGATCTTTAAGTCTTTATGATGTTCTTTTAAGTAGCGTTTTGTTTTATCGATCGCCCTGGAGATCCCACCTGCAAAATCAATATGGTTGTCTTTTAACATAACCATGTCATATAAAGCGAAACGATGGTTCTCCCCTCCCCCAATCTTTACGGCCCATTTTTCTATAGCTCTTATCCCGGGGGTAGTCTTCCTTGTATCGAGGATCTTGGTTTTTGTTCCTTCTAAAATAGCAACGTACTGGGCGGTCTTTGTCGCTATGGCACTCATTCGTTGCATTGCATTAAGAACAAGTCTTTCTGCCTTTAAAATACTTTGTGAGGAACCACTAACATAGAATACAATATCACCATAATGTACTTTTTGTCCATCTTGAAACAAGATCTCAAGTTTTAGATCGGGATCTACGTGATGAAACACCTGTTTAGCAAAATTCACCCCGGCAATAACGCATTCTTCCTTTACGAGGAGTTTTGCCATACCTTTAGCCTCCCCGGGAATACAGGCAAGAGAACTGTGATCGCCATCGCCAACATCCTCTCTGATGCCATTTTGGATGATCTGTTGTATTTCTTTATTGAAAGCTTCTTCAGAAATCATGAAATTCGAAACTATTGGATAAAATTACTAAAAACAAACAGCAATAAAGAATCTGAATTTCCTGAAAATTTTACCTTTGGCTTATGAAAATAAAACTGCTGGTTGTAGGCAAAACAGACCATAAGGGATTGCAGTCCATGATATCGGAATACGAGAAAAGACTTCGGCATTATGTCAAATTTGAACTGGAGGTTATCCAGGCTCTTAAGGCCACCAAGAACATGTCCGTTACCGAACAACAAGACAAGGAAGGAGAGGCCATTTTATCAAGGATCTCCTCTTCTGACATGGTGATTTTACTAGATGAACAAGGGAAACAATACACTTCCGT
>NZ_CAMYKH010000130.1 GCF_947258935.1 uncultured Muriicola sp. | reverse complement strand
TAATCCGCCTGCGGCGGACGAGGGTTTAATTCCCCGCCCCTTGGGGCGATCATAATTTTCCGATTGATACCCCGTCCGCTTGCGGCGGGGTAGTTTATTACTTCGCGCGAGATTTTAATTTTTAGGATATCATAATTAGCGGTTGGCAAGTCAAGTTAATTTCAAATTTAGTTATTGTAAAAGGTTCTCTCCAAATTAGTTGGAGATGAGGATCCAAGGCTTCCAGGGGCCAGGGATTCAAGGGTTAATTTTCTAAAGACTTTATCAGCGCCTTCAACATTCATTCGATTTCTGTTAGGTCTTTTTTTAGTGTGCCCCATTCACCTTTATCAATTAAATCTAAATCCCCTGATACTGGTATGGGATCACACCGGGTCGATTGAAGATAGCATGTGTTTTGCTTTAATTAACTACAACTAATCGGGAGAAGAACCAATCTATTTAATTTATTTGTGCTAAATCCTCCTTAAGAATTTCAATAAAAAACCGATAGAAGATAAGTACTTCTCTGCATTAAGATCGGAACAATCCGTTTTATAAGGTCAGTGTTACATGCAGTGGGCACAGGGTTGAATCGTAGACGCTTTTTTTGGAGAAAAATTAAATCCAAACTTTTTTCACAATCATGTTTTTTTGCGGGATTTTAGTATGGATTTGGGGATTGCTGATCATCTACATGACCTGCGATGGGGCTGAAGGGACGCCACCCACACTGTGCTATCCTATTTTTGTCACTTTGACTACTGTGGCTGGAACTCCTTTTGTGGCCTTACGTTTTGGACTAACAAGGAAAGCAAGTGTGTTAATTGTTTTAGCCGGAATTCAGGTATATAGATCATCGATCGAATAGTTGGCAGAGCGGGCTATAACAAATACAAAAAGAAATTGGTAATGTAATATATAGTTAGGTATGCGCACTATTTACAATTACCCAAACAGTGGAGCTGACGGGACCAACGTGCAGATTTGTCGCTTAAAGCCATACTAGCTTGAACCATATGTTGGTCCGCAGCTCACTTTCACGTGTGGTAACGAAAAAATGAAAAAACTTTTACCAATCCTAAAATGGTTTTTATTAATTTGGGGGGGCCTTTCCCTGCTGGGGGCTATCGGCCTTGGCGGATTTTTCGCTTATCGGCTTGGTCCTGGAAACACCGACAAGATTGATTCAGCTTCTAAGAAGGATGTGCGGTTTGTGCTGAATTGGTGTGAAATTGGGGAAGATAGGATAGAAAAAGTTATCCATAGTTACGTTTCATCAAAATCTCTTACTGGCGATCATTTGAATGCCCATGCAATCCAGATTAGCCATGTTTCCATCGCGGAACTAACAGCAAAAACAGACGATGTTAATGGCCGTTGGTATCGCGGCGACCAGGTATCTGGTGTCTTAGATGACGCTGTAAATTTTTTAGCAGGATGGCTTGACAGCGGTAAGATTACGTGGTTTCCAAGTGAAAAAGAGTTGAGATCTGACAGGTATTTTGTATATCCATGGAGCATTTCTTGTCATGGAGTTAGACCAACAGCTGCAAAGCTTATTTTCGTACGGCCGTCTGACAACATGATCTTCTATTTCAGTGGAAAAACCTGAAATACTGAACTAATCCGTGGCGATGACCAGTCTTCACTCCTAAGAGCTCCGCCGAGGTACAGCAGCGCGACGATAGAAGCTTAACATAATGGCCTTGCCAGATCGACACTCATTTAAACCACAGTCCACTTCAACCGGTATATTTCGAAAGGACAAAGAATGGCATACCTATATCTCGCTGTAGCTATCGTTGCAGAAGTAGCTGCGACCAGTGCATTAAAAGCATCAGAAGAATTCACAAAGCTCATCCCAAGCTTGATCGTTATTGCTGGATATGGGTTATCATTTTATCTATTAACACTGGTCCTAAGAACAATTCCTGTCGGCATCACATATGCTTTATGGGCGGGATTAGGAATCGTTCTAGTGACATTAGTGGGTGCAATCTTGTACAAACAGATCCCCGACCTTGCGGCATTAATAGGTATGGGACTAATTATCGCGGGTGTAATCGTAATCAATATCTTCTCAAAAACGATTAGCCACTAAATTGTATAGACCTATATTTGAGTTGACCGAATTGAAATGTAAATTATGACAAAATGATATCACAACATTTTTGGAGTCTCTCAAAGTTCACATACGTTGCAGTATCTGCACTTTTGAGAGTCACAATTTTATACAGATACATGGGCATATCGGTAATTGAGGCTCACCTGCGATCAATTGGAGATGTATTTTTGAAAGATTGGATGCCTTAGACTGACGAGAGCAACGATTGGTTTCATCAGCGACCTGTGGTCACTACATGATGGTAGTATAACTGCACTGTATTCTCATCAATTATTTTAACATTGGCCAAATCTTCGTAGCGATGAACCAGGTAGCCGAGCATCTCGCCATTATTCCCAATTATTTCCTTCACCCAGGTAGAATCCAAGATTTTGCTTTTTGCCATCATATCCTCGGATGAAACTTTAACAAAGCTTTTTGCCAGTTCTGCTTGAGTTCAGTTTCAGTAGGTTGTTGTACTCTTTTAAGATTGCCTCGTATTCCACCGGCACATCCGACTATACCCAAAATAACCAGAACAATAAAAAGACATGACAGATTTATGACTGATTTTCTCATGATTCCCTCCATTTTTATTGTCTTTATCTTTCAATAATATCTACCGTTTTGGTGGAGATATCATGAAATATCACAAATTGT
>NZ_CAMYKH010000129.1 GCF_947258935.1 uncultured Muriicola sp. | reverse complement strand
TGGAAATGCTATCCATATTGAAGGCAGACCCGGAATTGGATGTCTACGTACTTGCTCCCAAAGCGGATGGTCCTTTGATTGTAAAACTACAGGAGCTTGGGATTCGTATTGAGATATTGGAAATCCCGAAGCTTATCATGCAAACAAGTCGCCTCAATCCGGTCAAGACAACCTTATTACTGCTAGCAGCAATTCCAGGTAGTATTCGCTACCTTACAAGATTACGCGCACATTTTGTCAGAGAGCAGGCTCAACTTATTCATAGCACTGGCATTAAGTGCCACCTAATCCTTGGAATTATCTCTCGTTTTATGCAACTAAATATAGTTTGGCATCTGCGAGATATTCTTGTCCCCGGAATCACTAAGAAGCTTTTCATAATGCTGCATAATCCGACGATACACTGCATTGCAAATTCGAAGGCGACCGCTGAATCGATCGGCCTCAATGCCACCGTGCTCTATAATGGAATCAATACCAATACCTACAAGCGCACCAACGATCGAATTTTCAACGATAAATTTGCCGAGATTGATAAGCCTTTTATCATTGGAATTATCGGTGTGCTGGCTGAGTGGAAGGGGCAAAAGGACTTCCTCGAAATGGCAAAAATCCTCGCGCCTAAATACCCTTATGTTTGCTTTGTAATCATTGGCGATGCAATCTACGACACCATCGGTGACCGGGACTACAAGCTTGAATTAGAGGAAATCTCAAAGAGTACGGCGATTATGGGCCGCATATACTTTGCAGGATTTCAGAATAACTCTGTGGCGGCTATTAATTCCTGCGACCTGATTGTACACGCCTCAAGAGAACCGGAACCTTTCGGAAGAGTAATTGTGGAAGCCATGTCATGTGCCAAACCCGTCATTGCATCTGCTGCGGGAGGCGTGCTAGAGATCATCAGCGATACCAAAGATGGCTTATTATTTCCTCCTGGGGATGTTCAAGAAATGAGTCGAAAAGTTGAATTCCTTGTGACGCATCATCCAATACGCGAGCAATTGCGATTAAATGGTAGAAAACGTGTAGTAGATCACTTTAGTAGAAAAAAACAGCAAAATCATTTACGTGAAATTTACAAGTCCCTCTTGAACACAAAATCAAAGAATTAGTTGCGTCCCCATTTAAGCGAAGGCCTGTGAGTCCGGTTATAGCAAGTAATGACGGGCGTTGTCGGGGTTAATTAGAGAAGGGGATAATGGGTGGTTGCTTTGGGATATTTCTTCTCTGGAAACGGCGTTAAGGAAACTAATCGGGAGTCCACTTGTTTAGACAAAGAGAAGGGTCCGTCGATTATAAGAAGCTCATAATTGCCGTACGCCAAAATGCTTTCTTCATATTCTCCATCATATAGTCAGATAGCTTTTGCTGAAGTTGAGCGTTAGTTTTTTTATGGCGATTAAACGTAATTCGATTTTCTTTATATCCGTATGTATTTATTCGCTGCTTAGCGTCTTTTGGCCGGAGCTTGAGTTTTTTTGGTCTGGGTATTCTGGTGACAGTGGATTGAATATTGCAATGGCATGTATTTTGCATGCCATTCTCTATCATTTATTGGCTTATAGTTTCTCTAATTACTGTGGAAATCCCAGTTTCTTGAAAACACCATTTGCCATCAGCTGCTTAGTGTCAATTGCCTATTTAGGCGTTCCTTTTCTGAAGTATTACGGAGAAGCTAGATATATTGAATTTGATGTGGGGCTTCATTATAGGCTGTTCGCATTACTTGTCGTTTGCGCTTCCATTCTTATGATTCTGAATATCTATGCAAAAAGATGGACTGTATTTTATCTTGAGTCTCAAAAAGCTATGCATCAGTCTGTTGGTCCGTTATTTGTGCCTTTTATGTACTGTATTTTTGGTGCGTCTTTGTTTTATTTGATTGTTGGGAGCATTGAGCGAGATTTAAGCGAAGCGCAAATCACTTTAATTAAGGCGGGATACTTCGTCTCTCTTTTTTATTTTGCGGTTCTTGGAGACCAACACAAGACTTTATGGAATGGAGTTCTATTAGTAATTGGCGGGTTAGCGATTACGTATTTCTCAGGAGCAAGGTCTGCTTTGTTATTAGCTGTTCTAGTGGTCGTGTTCGGGCGAATTTCGAGAATCCGATCGCATCAAAATCGAAAGTCAATGGTACTCCTTGGCCTCGTATTAATTCCTTTGGTCACTGTAATGAGTTTGGGCCCCCTCACTGCGTTAACCAAAGATAGATACGGTGGAATTAGTTTGAATTTTGAATTACAAAGGACAGATTATGTGGATTTTGTCGGGGCGGCCTCGATAGCTGATTACAAAGAAAATGTAACAAAGGGACTGTATACATCTTCGTTATGGGCCATACCTGGGGGTTACATAGATAAGGCGGGATTAGATTACTCAATGGAACCATTCTTTTATAATAATAAGTGGAGAAGTTCAGATAGACGAGAAGGGTATACGCCAGACACGAATGATTATCCTGATTCAATTTTTTCTTGTGGCGCGATGGTGGGGGGCTATGTCGGGGCACTCCTATTCCCGTTAGTCTGGTTTGGTGTTTTCAGTATCGTATTGAGGCAGCTTAATAATACGTTGTTACTCAGTTTTTATCTGGGATCTATTCCAAGTATGTTCAACATTGAAATTGCCTTTTGGAACATAGTGCCAACATTGAGAAATTGGTTTGTGGCATCGATCATGTTGTTTGTTGTTATTCAATTGGCTTCCATTTTGCGCCCTAAATTTGAGGCCAATAGGAAGCGTCGAAAGTGATTAGCATTGCGCGTTTTCGTAGACATATCGGTGATGTAGTCTGTGAGCAAATCTGTGTAACGGCTTCGTTTTAAATGTAGTCAGTCTACTATGCAGCAAGGATTGAGTAGGCAATTACCGATTGTTGGAGATTGAATAGTGGCCCGGAAACCATGAGAAAACCGGATTTCTTTTTTATTGGCGCACCGAAGTGCGGGACTACAGCAGTGGCGAACTGGCTTCAAGAGCATCCTCGCATCTTCATGACGCATCGCACGAAAGAGCCATACTTTTTCGACAATGACATCGTAAATGTTGACCGTATGTCATTGGAGC
>NZ_CAMYKH010000128.1 GCF_947258935.1 uncultured Muriicola sp. | reverse complement strand
GACAAAGTCCTTAGTGAGTTCCCTTATTTTTCGGAGCTAATCGGCGACATTACGGGTGAGATAATCGACAAAGGCAGATGTCACTTGCCTCTCCTTGAGGAGTCTATCTCTCAACACCTATTGATTGAAGATATCCTTGAGAGTCTGGATCATCGCCCTAAAATTACTTGAACAAAACTTTTGCCAGGTCCTCGAGCATCAGTTCGAGACCATCAGTATCACGGATCACCAAAATTCCGTGACTGCTATTTAGAGTTCGCATTCGTCTGTCAGCTGTCAACTCCTCGCCCGGTCTCTCGTTTGTGCTTCTGTTCGTACAGGTGTGGTCCAGCTGATCACGACGAGACGAGCCATAGAACATTCCGAGATTATGAACAATGAAAATACTTCTATTCACACACATGAACCAAATTCTAGACTATTCCGCCTATATGAATGGGGTGAAAAAGGCTGGTCCGGTACAAACAAGATTGTTGACCATGGGTATGGAAGAATGCGAATTTGGGTTGGAAACCGGCGCATTTGATTCGGTCAAAAATATCCTTCCCGGGGAGTCGGAGCTCGATGGCGCGGATGCAGAATTAGCAGTCGCTACACAGGCATTGAAAGACCTGGAAGAACGTATTGGATCTCTCTTTGTTCACAGGGATATTTTGATGGACCGGCTTTTTCGGGGGCAACCAGGCACAGAGATCGATCTGAACAAGGTCCCTGTGATCTGGACCGGCTCACGAACGATCCGATTCATGTACGTTATGTTGAAGCGGCTTGAAGCAGAAATGGCAAACTTTGAGCACGATTTTGTTTTTGTAGAGACGAACTCAGCACCGTATCGGTTGGCCTGGCGTCTGGCACGAGAAAAAGGCATACCAGCAGGCCAATTTTTTCAAGGGCGTGTCTGGCCGGAGCGCGTGTACCTGGAGACCGGACTCGGCCTTTACTGGCATCAGGCTCGAACGGCTTACCGGGAAATGATCGACAGTCCCATGAAGGGTGACGAGTTAAAAAAGGTTACACAAAAATTACAGACCATAATTCAGGAAAAGACGAAGCCAGTATCATCACAGTGGGAGGTTTTTAAGAGTGCCCCCGGCTTTTTAAGTCGATTACACCCCCTGCGGTTATTGGCAGGAAGCAAGGATTGGTTGGGAACACGCGCCAGAACTGCCACGATAAACCCAAGGGTGTTGCCTGCACAGACGTATACGCCACTCGCAAAATATTTCAGGTATAGGAACGGGGTAAAGGCCAAGCGTTTTCTGACAAAGCACCAGACGCCCTTCGAAATCATTCGAAAAAAGAAATATGCAATGTATTTTCTTCATGTTCAGCCAGAATTATCTGTAGAAGAAATGGCATTTGAGTACCAGGACCAGGTCAATACGCTGCGAAGCATCCTGGCCTCTTTACCCGCGGACATGTCCCTGGTTGTCAAAGAGCATACGCCAATGCTCGGGCGTAGGCAGTTGGATACGTACAGTCAGCTGTCGCATATGCCAGGTGTAATTCTTGCCGATCCGTCTGTGGACTCACATCTATTGGTCGCACGTGCGGCGGTTGTGGTCACCCTGACCGGTACAGCAGCATTGGAAGCGATTTTCTATGGTATTCCGGCAATTGTACTAGGGTCTGTATTTTTTGATTGTTTTAACGGTATTTACAAGCCCGAAAGTCTGCAGGAGCTCAACAAGCTGTTATCAAACCCTGATAAATTGACGGGCGCCTCAAAGGAAGATGCACTGCGTGCAATAGGCAGCATGTTGCGGGCGTCAGTCCCGGGCATGATGTCCCGCGACGATACTCGATTGCAGGAGATTGACCTTGAATCTGCAAAAAACATGCTATCAGAGCTTGAAAAAGCCAGCCATGAGCTAAAACAGAGAATCGGGGACGATTCAGATTACGTCTGCGAAAAAACTTATCGAAGTGGTTTCAAAAATTAAATGATGAAAGTCTTACATATTGGTAAGTATTATCCTCCCTATTTTGGTGGGACAGAGAAGGTTACTTTTGATTTGGTTGAGGGACTTAACAATACTAACTTCAATGTAGATGTACTTTGCTCAAATCATGAAAATAATGGAAATCATTTTACAGAGGGTCTGTACTCTATATACAGGGTTAAGACAATAGGAGAAGTAGCCTCTACTTCTATTAGTGTTGGTTTTTCTTCATTATTAAAAAAAATTCAAAATGAATATGATTTGATTCATGTTCATTTGCCGAATCCGTTAGCTAATTTGGCTATATTCTTGACAAGACCCAAATGTAAAATAATTATTCATTGGCATTTAGATATAATAAACCGACCGATATTGTTAAAGCTATATTCCCCACTTCAGGACTGGCTTCTAAATCGTTCCGACAAAATTGTGGCGACGTCTCAAAATTATATCGACGGGTCTAAGTACTTACAGAAACATAAGAATAAAACAAACTACATACCATTGGGTATTGATATTACTGATCTTGAGGTTGATGATGCTGTCGTTGCTCGGATCAAGAAAAGATTTATGAATAAAAAAATTGTTTTTGGTCTAGGAAGATTAATAAACTACAAGGGTTTCGAGTATCTAATTGAGGCGGCCAAAGACTTTGATGAAGATATTGTTACAATAGTAGGAGGTGTTGGAAAACTCGAAAGAGAGTTGAAGCAACGAATAAATAACAATAATCTGCAAGACAAGGTTGTATTGCTTGGTAAGATTCCATTTAATGAGTTAGGTGCATACTATAGAGCTTGTGATTTATTTTGTTTGCCATCTATTACTAAAAATGAAGCTTTTGGACTTGTCCAAATTGAGGCAATGGCTTTTGGTAAGCCTATTGTTTCAACTAATATTGATGGATCGGGGGTTCCTTGGGTAAACAAGAATAATGTTACTGGAAAGGTGGTGAGTCCTAAGAATTCAAAGGAAATCGCCATTGCGATAAATTCAATATTATCTAATGAACAAACTATAAAGAGATATTCTCAAAATTGTATTAAGAGATACAATGAGCTCTTTACAAAAGATAAAATGATACTGGAGTTTACGAAGTTATATTTAGGTACACTAAATCGTGAATCACCCCCGATTCTCTAGATACAACCGAAT
>NZ_CAMYKH010000127.1:2105-5262 GCF_947258935.1 uncultured Muriicola sp. | reverse complement strand
GGTATGGTTCGCCAGTGGCAGGAATTGTTTTTTGAAAGCCGTTACGCATCCACGGTGATGACCAACCCGGATTTTATAAAAATCGCCGAAGGCTATCGTATTGAAGCCCGACGCGTTGAGAAACGAGAAGATTTGCAGGGGGCAGTACAGGAAATGATCGCATCAGACCAACCTTATTTTCTTGAAGTTCAGGTGGAGAAGGAAGACAATGTTTTTCCTATGATTCCTTCCGGAGCATCGGTTTCAGATATCAGACTTAAATAAAACCCGATGGAAAAAAAATGGTTCACCATCTCGGTGTATTCGGAAAATAACGTAGGATTGCTCAATAGAATATCAGGAATATTCTTAAAGCGTCACATTAATATAGAGGGACTAAATGTTTCTAAATCAGAGATTGAACATGTTTCTAAATTTACAATAGTGATTTTTACTACTGAAGATTGGACTCGTAAGATCGTAGCGCAAATAGAGAAACAAATTGAAGTGATCAAGGCATTTTACCACACAGATGATGAGATCATTTATCAGGAATCTGCCTTATTTAAAATAGCATCGCATTTGCTTTTTGATGAGCGACAGATACAGAACATCATAAAAGAAAGTAACTCACAGATCGTCACCGTCTCCAGAGATTTTTTTGTACTCGCTAAGTCGGGTAGACGTCATGAGATAGATGACATGCACGACCTCCTAGAACCTTTTGGAATATTACAATTTGTAAGAACTGGCAGGATTGCGGTGACCAAGGCAGCCATGCCCATTACTGCATTATTGAATGAATATGAAAACAAAGATTAATACAACATAAACCAACTATACGCATGACAAATTATTTTAACACACTTTCATTACGAGATAAATTACAGCAACTAGGGAAATGCCGTTTCATGGATACCAGTGAATTTACGGATGGGGTAACTGCATTAAAAGGCAAAAAGATTGTGATCATAGGATGCGGAGCTCAGGGCCTGAACCAGGGATTGAATATGCGCGATTCCGGATTAGACATTTCTTACACGCTTAGGGAAGCGGCCATTAAGGAGAAAAGAGCTTCATATGTAAATGCTGCAGAAAATGGTTTTACCGTCGGAACATATAAAGAGCTTGTTCCCGGCGCAGATCTGCTGATCAATCTTACACCAGATAAACAGCATACTAACGTAGTACAAACCGTAATGCCTCTTATGAAAAAAGGGGCAACCTTATCGTATTCTCATGGTTTTAATATTGTGGAAGAAGGGATGCAGGTTCGGAAAGATCTTACTGTTATCATGGTGGCTCCAAAAAGTCCCGGTTCTGAAGTAAGAGAAGAGTATAAACGGGGGTTTGGAGTGCCTACACTGATTGCTGTACATCCTGAGAATGATCCCGAGGGTAAAGGGCTGGCGCAGGCAAAAGCGTATGCAGCAGCAACAGGAGGCCATAAGGCCGGGGTGCTGGAATCATCTTTTGTAGCCGAAGTAAAATCGGATCTTATGGGAGAGCAGACCATTCTATGTGGACTATTGCAAACGGGATCGATCCTTTGTTTTGATAAGATGATCGAAAAAGGAATAGAACCAGGCTATGCATCCAAACTTATTCAGTTCGGTTGGGAAACTATTACAGAAGGATTGAAGTATGGAGGGATCACCAATATGATGGACCGACTCTCAAATCCGGCTAAAATAAAAGCTTTTGATCTTTCAGAGGAAATGAAAAGCATCATGCGACCCTTGTTCCAAAAGCATATGGATGATATTATGAGTGGTCATTTTTCAAAAACCATGATGGAAGACTGGGCCAAGGACGATAAAAATCTTTTAAGCTGGAGAGCGGCCACAGGGGAAACTGCCTTTGAAAAGACAAAAGCGGGAGATATCAAGATCTCTGAGCAAGAATATTACGATCATGGAGTATTGATGGTGGCCTATGTAAGGGCAGGGGTGGAGCTGGCCTATGAAGCTATGACAGCTTCTGGAATTATTGGGGAATCTGCCTATTATGAATCCCTGCATGAGACTCCACTTATTGCGAATACAATTGCCCGGAAGAAGTTATTTGAAATGAACCGGGTAATTTCCGATACTGCAGAATACGGCTGCTATTTATTTGATCATGCTTGTAAACCGTTGTTGAAAGACTTTATGAAGAAGGTAGATGTGGATGTCATCGGAAAATCTTACGGGCAAGGCAAGGGTAATGGAGTGTCTAATGCGAAACTTATACAGGTCAACAAGGCCTTACGGGAACATCCTGTTGAAATTGTAGGTGCCAGGTTGCGTGCCTCTATGACGGCTATGAAGCCCATTGTTTAATGCGCACATATTAGCGTATCTTTAAATCCCTTTACAAGAAAATTATCATCTATGGCTACACAAGTATCGATCATTCCAGAACAATTTCAGATCAAGAAAGAAATACATCAAAAGACCTACCTTATAAATGGGGAACTCATTTCTTGGGACGGTAAAAATACCGATGTCTATTCAACGATCTCCTCCTCAGAGACGTATGAACGAACATTGTTGGGTAGTATCCCGGATCTGGGGGAGAAAGAGGCTATGAAGGCTTTAGATGGAGCATTAATGGCCTATGATGAGGGAAAGGGAACATGGCCCACTATGAAGGTGAGAGATCGTATTGAGTGCATGGAGAAGTTTGTTACACAGATGAAAACCAAGCGCGAGGAAATTGTAACGCTTCTAATGTGGGAAATTGGAAAATCGCTGCCCGACTCTCAAAAGGAATTCGATCGTACTGTAGATTACATCTACGACACCATTGAGGATTATAAACAATTAGATAGGAACTCAGCAAAATTTCAGAAACACGATGGAGTATATGCACATGTCCGCAGGGGTCCATTGGGAGTTGTTCTTTGTCTGGGACCCTATAATTACCCTTTGAAAGAAACCTTTGCCTTGTTGATCCCTGCATTGATCATGGGAAACACAGCGATATTTAAACCCGCTAAATTTGGGGTATTGCTAATAACTCCGCTGTTAGAAGCTTTTAAAACTAGTTTTCCTAAAGGTGTGGTGAATATTTTATTTGGGCGCGGAAGGACCGTAGCGGCCCCCATTATGAAAACAGGAAAAGTAGATGTCCTGGCCTTAATTGGAAACAGTAAATCTGCCAATGCCCTTCAGGATCAGCATCCAAAAAGCAACCG
>NZ_CAMYKH010000127.1:0-2036 GCF_947258935.1 uncultured Muriicola sp. | reverse complement strand
CAAAGAATCCTGCTATCATTTTGCCTGATGCTGATATGGACCTTACCATTGAAGAATGCCTTACGGGAACATTGTCTTTCAACGGACAGCGCTGTACCGCACTTAAGATCGTATATGTACACGAAGAGGTGCGTAAAAAGTTTCTTGAAGAATTCGCTACTCGTGTAGATGCTATGAAATTTGGTAATCCCTGGGATAAAGGAGCAAAATTAACTCCTTTACCAGAGCCAGATAAACCGGCTTATATTCAAGAACTTATAGATGACGCCCTCGCAAAAGGCGCTAAGATCATCAATAAAAAAGGAGGGAAGCATTTTGATAATTATATCTGGCCAGCGGTGCTATACCCTGTCACCAAGGATATGCGTGTATATCAGGAAGAGCAATTTGGGCCGGTGATCCCTGTGCTCTCTTTTCAGGACATTGAAGAGCCGTTAGATGATATGGCGGCAAGTAATTATGGCCAGCAGGTGAGTCTTTTTGGAAAGGATGTCTATGCTCTGGCGCCTTTGATAGATACCTTGGCAAATCTTGTTTGCAGAGTAAACCTTAATAGTTCCTGTCAACGTGGACCGGACGTGTACCCGTTTACGGGAAGAAAAGATTCTGCTCAATCTACACTAAGTGTTCATGATGCTTTGCGCTCATTTTCTATACGAACACTTCTTGCCTTTAAGGATAATGAGATCAACGTAGAAACTGTAAATCAGCTGTTGGAGACCAAACTATCTAACTTTACGAGTACGGAGTATATCTTGTAAAATAGGGATATAAAATGATTGGCTAGAGGTGCTTGGCAAGCCATTCACCTACTTCACTGGTTTTATAAGCTTTCCCGCCTTCGGCAAGATCTTCGGTAACTATTCCTTCTTCAAGTGATCTGTTTACCACATCGCGGATAGCCGCAGCCTCGTCCATTAGATCAAAATCCTCGAACATCATTGCCGCAGATAAAATTGTTGCTAGCGGATTAGCGATGTCTTTTCCTGCTGCCTGTGGATATGAACCATGAATAGGCTCATAAAGCCCTATAGAGTCTCCTATAGATGCTGAGGGCATTAATCCCATAGATCCTGAGATCACAGAAGCTTCATCTGTAAGAATGTCCCCAAATAGATTCTCGGTGATCAAAACATCATAGGCATTTGGCCATTGTACTAAACGCATGGCAACCGCATCTACAAACTCATAGCTAACAGTTACTTCAGGATAGTCCTTTTCCATGGCCTGAACAGTTTCCCGCCATAAACGGGAAGATTCCAGTACATTGGCTTTATCTACGCAGCATAATTTCCCGGAGCGCTTCATTGCCATCTCAAAGCCTTTTTTTGCAAGACGCTGCACTTCTTTACGGGTATAGGTACAGGTATCATATGCAGTATTGCCATTGTCTTCTCTGCCTCTTTTGCCAAAATAGATACCCCCGGTAAGTTCACGAAGAAAAACCAGATCGGTGCCTTCAATGCGTTCTCGTTTTAATGGAGATTTATCAATGAGTGATGGGAAGGTAAATGTGGGCCTAACATTGGCATATAGCCCCAGTTTTTGGCGCATTCTTAAAAGACCTTGCTCAGGTCTTACCTTAGCAGACGGATCATTATCGAACCTTGGATGTCCAATGGCACCAAACAACACAGCGTCAGAACTGGCACAAATTTCATGTGTCTCATCCGGATAGGGGTCACCCACGGCATCAATGGCTGCAGCACCCGTTAAAGCAGGCCTCCAATTAAGTTCATGATGATATTTTTCTGCAATGGCATTACATACTTTTACGGCCTGGTCTATAACTTCTGGGCCAATCCCGTCACCGGCCAATAATGCAATATTTAATTTCATGTAGTTGAGTCTGTTTGTCTCGTTAGATAATGTTGAGCATTTTTTCGGTTGCCTTAATGGCCGATACTGTCTGGTCCGAATCTAAACCACGAGTGGCAAATTCTTTATCGGCTAGCTGCCAGGTAATGATCGTTTCACACAGGGCATCAGAATTACTGCCCGGGGGAATACGAACTGCGTAATCTATAAGATTGGGC
>NZ_CAMYKH010000126.1 GCF_947258935.1 uncultured Muriicola sp. | reverse complement strand
AGTTGTTCAATATGCAGCTCTGGTTGGGATTTGCGTGGAAGGATCTTTTTAATGAAATGTCGAGCCGATTTTTCATTTTCAACAATATAATGATCGATAGTCTCAATGGCCTGTTTGATTGATATTGGCAGCACCTCCAGTGGCTCTGTTTCCCCTAGCGTAGTGGGAATAAGATATAATTTTCCTCTGGTCGTTTCTTTAGCTTTCATTTCTGTGGTCATTTGGAGCTAATAGGTCCTGTATCAACATATCACATGCCTTATCTATTAGATGATAAACTTCCTGGAAGCCGTCTTGTCCACCGTAATAAGGATCAGGAACTTCCGAGTAATTGGAGTCTGTCTTTTCTAATAACAGCCTAACTTTCTTCCTGTGATCATCCGAAAGAGCTAATGAGCAAACATTGCTGTAATTTTCCCTATCCATCACAAAAATATGATCAAAGGAATCAAAATCCTCCACCTGGAATTTACGACAACGTTGCCGACTTATGTCAATATGATGTTTGTTGGCAACTTCTATGGAACGTGGGTCCGGTGCGGTCCCTATGTGATATCCGGCAGTGCCTGCAGAATCTACAAAGATTTTGGTGGGATCTACCTTAGATTGGAGAATACCTTCCGCTAATGGCGATCTGCAAATATTTCCCAGACATACCATTAACACCTTTACTTTCATGAGAGCTTTAGGAAAGTTTCTTTGTTAGGTCTTCGATGTATTTCCTGAACTGCTTGTCTGTTTCTGCCAGATTATCTACGGTCTTACAAGCGTGAAGTACAGTGGCATGGTCTCTTTTACCGATCTGAGAGCCTATACTGGCCAGTGAAGCCTTTGTAAATTTTTTGGCGAAGAACATAGCCAACTGTCTGGCTTGAACAATATGACGTTTCCTGGTCTTAGATTGGAGTGTAGCAACATCCATCTCGAAATAATCAGAGACTACCTTCTGGATATAATCAATAGAAACCTCACGTTTAGTATTCTTCACGAATTTTTCGACTACCTGCTGAGCCAGCTCCAGGGTAACTTCGCGTTTGTTGAATGAAGATTGAGCAATTAGTGAAATAATGGCCCCTTCTAACTCCCTAATGTTAGTTTTGATATGTTTTGCAACATATTCAATAATATCATCTGGCATTTCCACCCCATCCCTGTACAATTTGTTTTTTAGGATAGATATTCTTGTTTCGTAATCCGGGTTTTGTAATTCGGCAGACAATCCCCATTTAAATCGGGATAACAGGCGTTGTTCAATATCCTGCATATCAACAGGAGCCTTATCTGAGGTTAGGATTACCTGTTTTCCATTCTGATGGAGATGATTGAAAATATGGAAGAAAACATCCTGCGTTCCAGATTTACCTGATAAGAACTGTACATCGTCAATTATCAATACATCGATCAATTGGTAGAAGTGTATAAAATCGTTACGGGTATTCTTTTTAACAGACTCTATATACTGTTGGGTAAATTTTTCAGCGGATATATAAAGTACCGTTCGTTCGGGGTATTTATCTTTTATATCAACACCAATGGCGTGAGCAAGGTGTGTTTTGCCTAAGCCAACTCCTCCAAAGATCAAAAGAGGATTAAAAGAAGTGCCCCCTGGTTTGTTGGCTACTGCCATGCCGGCAGAACGAGCCAGTCTGTTGGAATCACCTTCTAAAAAGTTCTCAAAATTATAATTCGGGTTTAATTGGGATTCTATTTTGATATTCCGAATACCAGGGATCACAAACGGATTTTTTAATTCCGGATTCTTGGATTTAATTGGCACATCCATTTCCTGGGTCAAAACACCACCTCGGTTGGCACTTGGGATACGTTCAGTAAAAGGTTCCTTGTTGCCGTAGGTATTTTCCATTTTTATGATATATACCAACTTCGCCTGTTCACCGAGTTCTTTTGTAAGAGCAACTTTAAGTAATTTAACATAATGTTCCTCCAGCCATTCGTAGAAGAATTTACTGGGAACCTGAATGCTAAGTGCTTTTTCTGAAAGTTTAACCGGTTTTATGGGTTCAAACCATGTTTTGAATGCCTGCGGTTGGATGTTATCTTTGATAAATGCCAAACAGTTGTTCCATACGGAATTAGCAGTAACACTCATTTTAAAAAATCTCTATTTAGTGGTTAGTGATCTAAGCTAGTTGGTCAAAGGAAAATTGGAAAATTGTTCCTTTTTAGAGTGAGACAAATATGTGAACAAAAAAGCTAAAAAAAAAATCATTTGAGGTTGAATTTATGCTTTTTTTTTCGCATGTTCCGGTACAATCCGCTTCACCTTTAAATATAAAGTTTTTAACTGAAAAATGGCGCAACAAAATACATTTTCTTTTCGAGTTCGATACAGTGAGACCGATCAGATGGGTGTGGTATATCACGGCAATTATGCACAGTACCTGGAGATGGGTAGGGTAGAATGGCTGAGGTCCATGGGATTCTCCTACAAAAAAATGGAAAATGACGGTATTATGCTGCCAGTTATTTCCTTGAAAATGGATTTCAAGAAATCTGCTACCTATGACGATCTGATCACCGTAACTACCTCCTTAACAAAACTTCCAATGGTGCGGATAGAATTTGATTATGAAATAAGAAATGAAGAAGGTGAATTGTTGATCACGGCTAATACCGTTCTCGCTTTTATTGACATGAAAACAAAACGCCCAACAAAATGCCCTGCCTCAATTCTTGATCATCTACAATTGTAATATATTTCCTTCTAAACGGGGAAAGGCTCCTATTCCTTCACGGTGACATGCTGAAGAGAGAGAAACAGGTTTTTGATCTTTCTCAGATGACTTTTACGAATGGAAAGCGTAATTTGGCATTTCATCTCCAAGGTCTGTGATTCTATTTGTAGCGAATATTTTTTTATAATTCGCATAACTTTGTTCATAGAGACATAATCAAATTCAAGCAAAAGAGGTACTTGTAAGGTCTTCTCAATGATCTTAGCTTCCCTTAATGCCATTTGTGCCGCAGATCTGTATGCTGAGATAAGGCCTCCAACCCCTAGTTTTGTACCACCAAAATACCGAACCACAGCAACCAAAACATTAGTTAATTCAAACGCCTGTATTTGCCCGTAGATAGGCATTCCGGCGGAATGATTGGGTTCTCCGTCATCATTTACGCGATACGATATCTCTTCAACTCCAAGTTGCCATGCATAACATACATGGTTAGAGCCCATATGTTCATTTCTAAGGGCTTCTAGAAGGTTTTTAATGTCTGCTTCATTTTCCACTGTGTAGTCATAACCGAGAAATTTGCTGTTCTTTTCTTTATAAAGAATGCC
>NZ_CAMYKH010000125.1 GCF_947258935.1 uncultured Muriicola sp. | reverse complement strand
ATGAATGCAGGGTTTGAGGATATCTATTCCCTATCTCGCATCATGACGCAGTTTGGCGATGATTGGGAAAAGATCTTTCAAACATTTCAGAAGGAACGAAAACCCAATGCGGATGCTATTGCAGAATTAAGCTATCGCAATTTTATTGAAATGAGCAACAAAACAGCCGATCAGTCTTTCTTATTGCAAAAGAGAATTGAGAAGTGGTTTGCGGAGAAACACCCATCGTTATGGGAGCCTACCTATTCCAGAGTTACATTCTCGCATAGAGCCTATGCAGAAGCACTGGCCATTGGAGATTTTCAGGAAAGTATTATGCAAGAGATCATGAAGCTTCCTAATATTGAAGATCAATGGAAGAGCAAGAAGGTTGAGGAACGTATGTTACAACTACTCCAAAACACGCCGGCTCCAAAGGTTTAAGGTGAATTTTTACGCCTTTTCTCGCTTTGTCTCATAGGCATACTATCAATAAGGTCAAAAATTCGGATGGGTGTTACATAAAAGGGCTGTTTTAGTTTTATTCCTCCATCCTTCCCAAACAACAAGACTCCCTGAAAACCTTTGTGCGGAATTTTACTTACATCGATGGATGTTGCTTTTAACTCCTTATCGAGTATCATCTCCCCATCGAATACCAATATTATTAATTCCCTGTCCTCAATGTCCTTCTCAAAAGGAGCAAAGAGTGCCAGCTGTTCTCTGGTGTTTACAAGATCTCCCTGGGGTGCCATTAGGAGTAAGAGCCGATTTTTCCATCGGAAGTCATTCAGGTCCTGACCTAATAGATTAGCACTCATAAGAAGTAAAATAACTAAATATAGCAGTCTGCGGTACATCCTTTGAAGGCCTTTTCGCTTATCTAAAGGTATAAAAAAAGCCATCTTATTTAAGATGGCTTTAAATATTTTAAAAAGATGAATCCTAGATCTTATCGAACATTTTGTGCATTTTCTTCTGCTCCTCATCTGCTAGAACAGGATCTACCAGAATACGACCACTATGCTCATCTGTGATGATCTTTTTCCTGGAAGCGATCTCTACTTGTACCTGAGGCGGGATAGTAAAGAAAGATCCACCGGAGGCTCCTCTTTCTATTGCAACAACGGCAAGACCATTTTTAACATTGGTACGAATTCTTTTATAAGCCTTAACTAAACGTTCTTCTATTTGTTTTTCGTAAATATCAGACTGTTTTAAAAGTGCCTTTTCTTCTTTTTCGGTTTCGGCAAGAATCGCATTTAGTTCACTTTTCTTGTGCTTTAAATGAGATTCCCGTTCAGATAACCTTTCCTTGGTTTCTGCGATCACCTCTTTTTTCTGCTCGATCTGAACCTTGAATTCCTTTATATTTTTTTCAGCGAGTTGAATTTCCAATTCCTGGAATTCCACTTCTTTGGCAAGAGAATTGAATTCGCGACTATTTCGCACATTCTTCTGTTGCTCAGCGTATTTTTTGATAAGGGCCTTTGCCTCGTCTATAAGATTTTTCTTGGCGGTGATCTCGTAGTTGATGGTCTCCAAATCTGTTTTTAACTTGTCCATCCTTGTTTTGAGTCCTAACACATCATCTTCAAGGTCTTCTACCTCTAAAGGCAATTCTCCACGAACATTGCGTATCTCATCTACCCTGGAATCAATAAGTTGGAGATCGTAAAGGGCTCTTAATTTATTCTCAACTGTAGCTTCTTTCTTTGCTGCCATATGTTAATAATACTTAATGGGATTGGTTATGCTTTCTGATAAAGCGACTGCAAAATTAGGGATTTTTTTTGTAAGATAATCTACCAATAGGTTTTTTGTGTATTGTTCTGATTCATAATGACCTATATCAGCTATTATCATCTTATTTTCAGCCTCAAAGAACTGATGGTATTTTACATCTGCTGTTATAAAAACATCTGCTCCCTGAGCCTTTGCCGCCGAGATAGCAAAAGCACCACTACCTCCCAGTACGGCTACCTTTTGAATGGGTTTGTTGAGCAAACCAGAATGCCGAATACAAGGTACTTGCATACATTTTTTCAAATATTCAAAGAAAGCAAGCTCTTCCATGGGAGCTGTTAAGCTTCCTATCATCCCCATTCCCAGATGTTGCTGCTCATTATCCAGCGTTGTTATTTCGTATGCTACCTCTTCATAGGGATGGCTCTTAAACAAAGCCTTTAAAAGTTGGTTCTTAACTGATCTGGGAAAGGTCATGTGCACTTGTATTTCCTCTTCAAAATGTGTTTCACCAAGTTTCCCCATGGTAGGCTGAGCTCCACTTTCCGGTCTGAAACTACCAGTGCCTTCCAGTGTAAAGCTACAATGACTATAATTTCCTATACTCCCGCCACCTGCCTCAAAGAGGGCTCTTTTTACTTTTTCTAATGCCGCTTTCGGAACATAAGTGGTTAATTTTTGTAAACTATCTGTTTTAGGAATTAAGATGCGTGGATCTAAAATACCCAACACCTCACATATTCTGCCATTGACGCCTTGGGCAACATTGTCTAAAGCAGTGTGCATGCTATATATGTTGATCCCATGTTGGATTGCTTTTACAACGACGCGTTCTACATAGTTCTTTCCGGTGATCTTTTTAAGGCCTTTAAAAAGAATGGGGTGGAAACTTACTATGAGGTTGTATTTCTTTGCTATGGCTTCCTCCACTACATTTTCTAAAGTATCAAGGGTTACTAAGATTCCGGTAACCTGAGCCTTGGGGTCGCCAACCAGGAGTCCTACATTATCGAAATCCTCGGCGTTCGCCAAAGGAGCCAGTTCTTCCAGTATATCCGCAACTTCTTGTACAATCATTCTTAAAATACCAAGGTTCAAAGATAAAATATTATATTTTCGTTCCGATGCAACTTCTAAGAAAAATAGCGTTTCCTATTTCCCTGCTCTACGCCATGGTCGTTTACCTGAGGAATGTTTGTTATGACGTTGGGATATTTTCATCCAAAACGTATAAAACCCCCACTATTTGTGTTGGGAATCTCAGTACAGGGGGTACTGGCAAAACACCTATGATAGAGTGGCTGCTAAGGCATATATCCACGCCTGGGAAGGTAGCTGTATTGAGTAGGGGGTACAGACGAAAATCGAGTGGATTTTTACAAGTCAAACCCGAGCTTAGCGTCCAAGAAGTGGGAGATGAACCCTTACAGATATCCAATAAATTCCCTCGCAATATTGTGGCGGTTGATGGCAGTAGACAGCGGGGCATTCAGAGGCTTGAACAGCAGTTTTCCCCGAGTCTTATCCTGTTAGACGATGCATATCAGCATCGAAAGGTAAAGGCCAGCATGTATATTTTACTTACTGCTTTTAACGAC
>NZ_CAMYKH010000124.1 GCF_947258935.1 uncultured Muriicola sp. | reverse complement strand
AGAAAAAGTAACACAGCTTTATCTTAATATAAAAAAGGATAGGAGGCATGCCCATTTAGAAATTTTATCGAAAGGCTGGTCTTCAAAGCGAGTTTTCGACGACTGGGGGATGGGGTATTTAGAAATGAAGGATGTGAAAATTGGTAAAAAAGAGGACCTTGTTATTACTGCCATGAATGAACTCACAAACATTTCTGTCAAAAATGATTTTACATTAAAGGTTTTTTGGTATAATGTACATGCCCTATTGACCGAAACTAAATTTTATAAAACACTTTAGGGAGCTAAGGTGTTATTGGTTGAGTCCTGCTATACAACGGTCTAATATAAGTTCAATGGTTATAATATAGTAATCTAAATACTATGAAGGTTTATCAGCTTACCTATCGTTCAGAAGCCATACCTGAGATCAGCGCCAAAGAAATTGAGGACATTCTTGATGAAGCTAAAACTCATAATTCACCAAATGGTATTACGGGCTGTTTAGTTTATCATAATGGGAATTTCATTCAGTTACTTGAGGGGGAGGAAGAAAAAGTTTTAGAGATTTACAGTTATATAAAAACTGATAAAAGGCATCAAAATCCTCATGTCATATCTAAAGGATGGGGCAAGGAACGGGTATTTAAAGATTGGAACATGGCGTATATTGATATGGCAGAATTAAAAGTTGGTGATAAAGAAAAACTTTTAAAAATGTCAGTTGATGAGCTGACAGCCATGTCTGATGAAAATAATTATACTTTGAATCTCTTTTGGTATAATATATTTATTTTGTTGAACGAATAATCTAATTTTTATCGATCCTGATAATCCTGTATACATTCTGCAGGAAATGATAAAAAAACACCGTTTTTTATAAGAAAATATTTTATAAGGGTGTACTCAATATTCCATAAAACGATTTGATCCCATAGGCGATCTGCCCTATGCGAAGGTTTTCATTGGGGCTGTGCTGATTGTTGTCAGGGTTTACCATAGGGACAATGAAGGCAGGGATCTGCAGTTCATTTATAAAGGGAGCTATAGGTACTGTTCCACCCATTATTCGTATTTGTACTACCGGTTCCTCATAAGTGTCCCCCAGGGTACGCACTAAAAATTTCCCATATTCATTGCTCAGATCTGTTCGGAATGCATCTGTAACAGAGCCTTCCCTAAGGGTGAGAATTTTTTGATGTGCCATTCGCTCCTCATAAGTGGGGATAGAATCCGTAATATAAAATCCTGCTTTTTCAATATAGGACCTTAGCAGGTTCTTAAGCCTGGCTCCTTTGGTTTCCGGTACCAGCCTGAGATCTAACTCGGCAGTGGCCGTTGCCGGGACTATGGTCCTCGCCTTTTCGCCAATCCAGGCCGATCCTAAACCTCTTATATTCAAAGAAGGATATTGCAATGATTCCTGATAAAAGCCACCTACTTTATCTGGCGTGTTAATAGCAAGATGTTCGTTAATAGCAGTGGCATCATCTGGTACACTTTTAAGGATCTCCATGGTACCGGTATCTATGGTGATCCCATCATAATATCCCGGGATGGTTACCCTGCCAGAGGCATCTTTCATTCCTGCCAGAAGTTGTGCTAGTTGAAATCCCGGATTGGGAGCGTAATTGCCATAATGCCCGCTGTGTTGCGGATATTCTGGTCCGTAAGTAGTTAAGCTTACCGAAGTAATCCCTCTGCATCCATACACCACGGTTGGTTTTCCTGAAGCATGAACCGGTCCGTCGTTGATCACCAGGAAATTGGCCTCTAGAAGGTCCTTGTATATCTTTACCGCTTTTGGCAATGGTTTACTGCTTTTCTCTTCTTCCCCATCCAAGATCACTTTTACATTAAAGGTGATCTGCTTATTCTCTTTTTTTAATAGATCGATGGCATTGAGAAACATTACTATCGGGCCCTTGTCATCTGAAGTTGATCGGCCAAAAAGTCGCCAATCGTAGTTGATGTCATCTTTTAAATCCTCAAAGGATTTCGTTGTAAAACCATCTCCTTCCGGGGCCTTTAAAACCACTTTATATGGGTTGGGCTGATTCCATTTTGAGGGATCTACAGACTGACCATCAAAATGCATATAGAAAAGAATGGTAGGTTTTTCATCTACCATGGGTAGTGCAGCAAAGAATAAAGACTGTCCTTCAGTTGGTAATACAGAGGTATTAAAACCCCGTTTGTTGAATTCTTGAGTTAGCCAACTCAGGTTGCGGTTTATATCGGCAGTTTCAAGAGCATCGTTTGGAATGGCAACAAATTGCACCAATTCATCAATGGCATGTCTTACTTGTGATTTTAAAGCAATATCGGCCTGTGGATAGGCCATTGTCCCAATACAAAAAATGGTAATGAGTGTAAAAAGCTTCTTCATGATATCAAGGATCTATTATGGAATAAATGTAAACATTTCTCAACTCCTATAGCTTAGGGGTTCTTAATTTAATAATGACTACTCTAAGCAATAACAAAAATGGCGTGCTGTGCATTAAGAGATCGAACCAGTCCATAAAAGCCATTCCAGTGGCACCGCCTGCTACCCATTTAATTTTGCCCCAGATATGAGGTTCAGGAAAATAAGGCGCAAGGCCCAGGGTAAGGCAGAGCAAGAGCACTAATTTCCAGTTATCCAGAAGGTTCATATTGATCTTTTTATAGATGCGACAAAAGAGTTGATTCCCTGAGTTCCCTTTTCGGTTAGCATTTTAATAAAGGCCGAACCTATGATTGCTCCCTTGGCATGCGCGGTGGCCTGTTGAAAAGTTTGGGCATTGCTGATCCCAAATCCTACGATTTGTGGGTTTTTTAGGCCCATATTCGCAATCCGCTTAAAGTAAGAGTGTTGTTCTTCCCCGAATCCTGTTTTGGCGCCGGTGGTACTGGCAGAGCTCACCATATAGATAAATCCGTTGGAACCCTGGTCTATCTGATGGATCCGCGCATCACTTGTCTGTGGGGTTATGAGGAATATATTGAGCAGACCATGAGATTTAAAGATGGCTTCGTATTCCTCTTGATACACATCGAGAGGGAGATCTGGTAAGATGATCCCATCTATTCCTATTTCTTCACATTTCTTGCAAAAAGCCTCCACTCCATATTGCAAAACCGGATTAAAATACCCCATTATGACCAGCGGAATAGACACCTTTTTTCGCACATCCTTTAATTGTTTAAACAATACGTCTGTGCGCATCCCATTCTTTAATGCGGCTGTTGAACTCGCCTGAATGGTGGGCCCGTCTGCCAAAGGATCACTAAATGGCAGTCCAATCTCTATCATGTCTACACCTGCCTTTTCTAAGGCCATGATGATAGGTTCGGTATCCTCCAGCCGGGGATATCCGGCCGTGAAATAAATGGATAGAAGTTTTTTATCCTCTTTAAGTTTTTGTTGAATTCTGTTCATCCTTTTTTTACTGCGTTTAGT
>NZ_CAMYKH010000123.1 GCF_947258935.1 uncultured Muriicola sp. | reverse complement strand
TATTCAGCATTACTTTTACTTCTGCCGGTATTTCTACGGGCTCCGGAGCAGGATTTTTGTCGGCAGCAGAGGCCAAAGTAACTACTCCAAAAGAGAACATAACAATCATTACATAAAGACTCACTTTTTTCATTTTATTCATTTTTAAGAGGTTAGAATTTCTTCTTTAAATCAAGTGTATAATCTTCTGGGATATTATCTACTAACATCATAGAATGTAAATAATGGATAGGATAAACCTAATGACTAAGATAAAAAGCATTTATCTTCTATTCTTCCTGCGAAACCCCTGGTTGTGCTCTCCTTTTTTTTTGTTCCGATTGGCAAAAAACTCTTGCTTCCTCCGTTGCTTTTCCTTCTCTTTTTCTTTCTTTTCAGCAGCATTCATAGGTCTGTCTGTCTGAGGGAAGGGATGGTCCTTTACGATTTCGATCTTCTGACCGGTGAGTTTTTCTATATCGGCGATATATGCGTTTTCTTCCGGTTCACAAATGGAGATAGAAATGCCTTCTTCTCCGGCGCGACCACAACGACCAATTCTATGTACATAGGTCTCTGACTCATTGGGAATATCGTAGTTAATTACATAACGCAGCTTGTCAATGTCAATACCACGTGCGGCTATATCTGTTGCAACTAATACCCTTTTTTTCCCGTCTTTGAAATCCTTGAGCGCCTTTTGACGCTGGTTTTGAGACTTGTTTCCGTGGATAGCTGCCGCTTCAATTCTTTTCTTATGAAGGTTCCTCACAATTTTGTCTGCCCCGTGTTTGGTCCTGGAAAAAAGTAATACCTGTTCCAAATCAGGGTTTTGAAGGATGTGTAAGAGCAAATCATTTTTATGCCCTTTGTTCGTCGTATATAAATATTGCTGAATGGTTTCGGCTGTAGAAGAGACCGGACTCACGGCTACCTTTTTTGGATTGTTTAAAATTTGATGAGATAGGGTCACAATACTTTTAGGCATGGTAGCCGAGAAAAATAAGGACTGCCTTTCCCTGGGTAATTTAGCTATGATCTTCTTAATGTCATGAATAAAACCCATGTCGAGCATCCTATCTGCTTCATCCAACACAAAATATTTTACGTCTCGTAAAGAGATATATCCCTGGTTCATTAAATCGAGCAAACGCCCGGGAGTGGCTACCAAAATATCTACCCCACTGCGTAAGGCATTGGTTTGAGATCCTTGTGAAACTCCTCCAAAGATCACAGTATTCTTAATGCCGGTGTACTTCCCATAGGCCGTAAAACTTTCCCCAATCTGTATGGCCAGCTCCCGGGTAGGGGTCACTACAAGGGCCTGCACTTTGCGTTTCCCGCTTTTGTGCTGCTGCTCATTGTACAAATGCTGCAACATGGGAATAGCAAAAGCCGCCGTTTTTCCTGTCCCGGTTTGAGCACTGCCAATTACATCTTCCCTATTGAGAACAAGGGGGATGGCATCTGCCTGTATGGGAGTAGGGGTTGTATAATCCAGATCCTTGAGGGCCTTAAGGATGGGGGAGATCAATTTTAGATCTTCAAATGTCATGTTCTGTAGTTTCAGGCTGCAAAAGTACTACTAAATGGGCCAGAAGCGAAGGGAATGGCGCAAGAACTGCCTGGGAACAGCTTTCACGATAGCGTACACTTTGTCATATCGAGCGCCAGCCTGCCGTAGGTATGTAAACCATCCGAAGGCACGGGAGTAGAGATATGACATTGCTTCACTCCCATGCCATAGGGATGGGAGTGGAGATGTATTATTTTAATCTAAACTGGCCTTTATTCCTCAGTCTCTCCAAGGACCACATTGGTTAATTCAATGATCCCAGACCTGTCATAGTATAAGAAGCAATGGCTTATCTTCATATCGTCATTGAACATATAAACCATGTGTTGTCTTACGGAGGTAGATTTATCCCCAAGTGTAATAGTTAAATCTGTATAAGCCAGTACCCCGGAACCCGTTACTTTATAATAGTTAGAGGGGGTATTAATTTTTAAAGGTAATAAGGTGTTATTGGCAAAGTTTAAGGTAGCACCTGTAGTCTCCTGATAGTTTTTCCACCAGGAAACAAGGTTATCTTTACCTTCTATGGAATGACGTGTTTCTGAACTGCCGTCTGGCCAGTACCAGATAATATCATCTGCCAAATGTTCAGCGAAGGCATCATGTTCATAATTCGCCATATGGCCTAATGTTTTCAGGACTATATCCGAATATTCATCCGAAGCTACTTCCACCATTGGGACTTCTTTTTCTGCCATGGCAGCATCTTCTTTCTTGGTTTCGGCACAACTGGAAATGAGTAGTGCAGATAAAACAATTCCTTTTGTAAAGATTGAGGTTTTCATACGTGTTTTCATGCTATTGGTTTTAATGATTATCTATGCTTAAAGATAAAGAATAAAGATTAATGACATCCATATGTATTTTAGAAAATGCTAAGGTAAAATGGTGGAGAGAGCAAAAGACGCTGTTACATAGTACTGCATTACTACAAGAATTCTGGCATTTTCTTTTGGATGTACATACTAGTCATTCGTATCTGCGGCAGGCAGGTTTTATCCTTGTCATTTCCACCGGAGGCATAAATTATTTTCGGACTTTATTAAAAACCATTGTGGCAATTTGGGCATGGCAAGCTGTCATTGGATGCCATTCATCATACCATAAGTACTGCTTTGGATCCGGGAAGGCATAGGTTCCTCTCCAGGGAGTGTTTTTAAACGTATTGTTTTGGACCAAATCGTTCATAAATGAGTAGATGTCGATAAAATAAAACGTTGTATCAGGATACGCTTGTACCAATCCTTTACTCTGGTCGAAAAGCAAGGTATAAAGCTCGGAATTAAAATCATTTGTTAGTTTTTTTACGGCCGGGATAAGACTGTGATACTCTGTATTTGGACCATAGCCCAAGGAGGTGGTCAAGTCAAAATTGTTAAAAACCACTATGTATTTGGCCCCTTTATCTATGAGTTTACTCAAACCTGTTTTTATATTCTTCACTGAATTTGTCGGGTCTTCTTTGTTGTCCCAATAGTCATTAACTCCGATCCAAACTGTGAATAATGTTTCTTCAGGAACAGTATTGGGCTCATAGTGATCTACCTGCCAATTGAATCCGGACCAATTGAACCCCAAAAAATGCCCATTATCCGTTCTGGCGCCACCCCAGGCTCTATTATCCAACATTTCACATCCCATCATTTCCTTTAGGTACTCTACCCATACGTAGCCATTGGTATCTCGGTTAAAACCATGCCCATCTATGTAGCCATTGTCCGTAAAGCTGTCGCCAAATGCGACAATGGTTTTAAAATCTTGGGAGGCCCCTGTAGATGGAAATATGAATAGACTAAGAAATAAAAGAATTACAGTTTTCATATTGGATAGGTAAACAGGTTTTGACAAACATTCCTGAATTAAAAATATGAAATTTTGAGATAGGTCT
>NZ_CAMYKH010000122.1 GCF_947258935.1 uncultured Muriicola sp. | reverse complement strand
GGTAGTATTGCAATTGCACTAGTTGTGAAATTGTATTCAGTACAACCAAGTGCATCTCCAATCAGGTTATAAGGTACTATTCGAACATAAATAATTTGGTTCGGGGGAAGTTCCGGAACCGGATCATAGTATAAATTATTCCCTAGATCTGCATTATTCAATAGGTCATTACCCCCTGGTGCAGTGCCAATTGTCAACCTGTACCCTAGAGCCCCGGAGCTATAATTCCAGCTAATATTGGTAGAAGGATTTACATTTACTGCGCCCTGAGCAGGGATATTTAATGAATTACAGTCAGGAATTTCCGTAATAGATGCAGTTGTGAACGATTCACTCACACAAGGTATTTCAATATTTCCATTCTGGTAATCAAAGAGTGAGATGGTCACATAGATAAGTGTATTTTCCGGTAAACCCAGGGGTGGATCGTATGTGGTGGCGCTACCTACAAACTTTTCGTTCAAGATGTCCGTCCCGCCCGGTGTAGTCCCAAGGGAAATAATATACGCGGGTATATTTGCAACCTGATTCCAAGAGATATTTGTGTCAACGGCAACATTCACAGCTCCGTTTAAAGGACTAGTTAGAACTTGTGAGGGACATTCCTGGCTAAGTCCAATCTGAGATAGAAAAAAGATCAAAACAAACAGCCAACCAAGGGTATGTTGCCCAGATTTTCTTCGGTATGTTGCTCTCAGTATGTACATACTTTACCGTTTAAGGGTAAAATGCCCTTGAAATTCACGTCCGTCTTCTAACTGTACTCTGAACCAGTAGTCGGCTGCGGGCATTATCTTGGAATTCACATTACCATTCCACCCAATTTCCTCGGTTGGTATTTGGGTAATAAAAGTGCCATAACGATCATAGATCCCTACAAAGGCATTCGACTGAAATTTTTCATTGAATCCGGTAAGTTGCCAATAGTCATTAATGCCATCGCCATTAGGTGTAAAGAATTTAGGATAGCCCATGACTGCTATCTCTTTTTGTGTAATACCGCATCCTTTGGTATCTCTTATGTATACTTGTGCAAATCCGGAAAGAACATTTGAAAAATAAGGACTTTCCTGATAGTTTATTCCGTCCATGGAGAATTCATAGTTGCCATCACCGCTTACCGAAATTTCAATGGTATTATTAGCAGCAAAATCTCGAATTTCTATATCATTGATTACCGCACTGGTGGATGGTACTAATTGAAAACTAACACTATTGTCACAGCTTACCAGATTGCCATTGATGTTAAAGACATAGCTGGTTTCTAATTCGTAAAGGCCCAATTCAGTGAGGCCTATCTGCCGTCCGCTACCTATGTCCACCCTACCAGATCCGGTTTTCTTAAACCAACGATAGGCATCAAAACCCTCAGGTCCTTCTATCAACACGGTACCTCTATCCGTACAAAGGACATAGGTTTCTTCCATGACTGGTACCGGAGATGGGTTTACAATAAGGTCTATAGCCTCTATGCCCAGGCATATATTCCCTTGTGAAAGTCGGGCATACAGGGTGGTCGAAGTAGTGGTCAGGGTAAAATCTAAAAGTTCATTTATTTGAGCAATGGCGTCCCCAATGTTTGTGAATAGATTTACAGTAGTTGAAGGATCATAGTTCGCTGTAATGGCCCTAAGGTCGAAACTACTTTCCAGCACCCCATCTGATGGGGAGTCATCACAGGTGTATACAGGGCTAAAATTGCTTGAAACTAGCTCGGAAGGAGTTATTTCGATAGTCAATTCGCCCGTATTGACACAACCCAAAGTATTTACTACCTTATAAAACAGAACCTGATTAAATGGTTGTGTATTCTGATAGCTCTGGTTATCAGATATTGGTAGATCTACATCCCTCTCTGCTATTGATTCGTAAAAAAAGAAGTTCAAACCGGGGTTGTCGTTAATCTTATCTAAGTTTATCAAGGTGATCCCGTCTGTAGGATCATCAGGACCTACATCGCATTGACTTAAATAGAGATTTGGATCTGGGATGGGTAATATATTGATCAGGGATTGTCCTATAATAGGGCATTCCAAGGGATCTGAAGAAATTATTTCTACACTATACCTTCCAGAGTCTGCTTCTGAAGTTGTATTTATTTCATACTTATGGGTGACAGCACTTGTTAAAAGGATCCCGTCTTTTTCCCAAAAGTAGGTCGCTCCGGGGATGCTATCGGCTTCTAATACCATGGGTTCACCACTACATAAGGTTAAGGTGCTGCTTGTTGTTCCGTCGGAATTTCGTATCAGGTCGGTACTCCCAAAGAAAGATTGTATAAAAGGAGGTAATCCCTGCATCGCATTTTTCCCATTCAGGTATACTTCGTTATGTATATAATTGGAAGCCGGTCCTATTTCATTAGGATTATTTATAACTCCTAAATAAGGGGTTCCTTCGTAATAACTTGTGGTAATGGTCCGATAGATCTTACCATTTTCCCCTTGTTGTAAGGCGCCTCTGTAAATTGCTCTATTATCGAGTTCGATCAAGGAAGCTTCTATATCTGTACTTGTAATGTCGAACTGAAGTAAGGAAGAAGAATAATTACCTGTTGCTTCTATCTCATTAGTTGCGTGGACATATAACAAGTTGCTATTTGGAGAAAATTCGAGGCCGTACGGATTTTTGTTAGCTCCAGGGAGGCTTATAAATTGCTGATTGGATATGACCCCTGTGTTTTCATCAAAATCATAAAGAAAAAGACCGTCAGTGAAATTGGCAATGGCTATTTTGGTTCCATCTGGAGATAATTTTAAATAGCCCCTTGGATCTTCGATTTGCAGATCGGAAAAAGTTGTTTTGACCGGAGAAGTAAGAACGCCAGTGGCATTCACCTCAAAAGCATAAAAGGTATTAAGCATGCCACTTGTTCCGTTTTGTGAAGCCAAAGTCACCACCCAGATAGATTGCTCAAAACAATTTTTTATTACCGCAGTAATTTTTTCGGAACAATCTTGCAACAAGGACACATTTTTCTGAATTACGGCACCCATACCATTGTCCTCGGTGATATCTATTACTGAATAATTAAGACCGTAATCTGGGTCCTGTATAGAAACCGAAGTGTCTACGGTAAACACAAAAAACAACGCCGGATCCTCTGGTTTAGGGACGATTATTGCAGATTGAGTGCTCGATGGGTCTCCAAAAAGCCCATCACCATTCAACATAACCTCATGGTTTTTATTATACACCTTTATCCCATCGGTATAAAAAAGTAGTCCGCCAAAGGAATCTGAGATGGTTGCACAACCTTCAAAGGTCTGTAACCTGCCATTATTGGCATTAGAAACACTTCCGTCATTGTTAAATTGAATACCTGCTCCGTTCCCAAAATACCAATTGGAGGTTTCTCCCTGACTAAAGAGTAGGAATGGGGAAAGTAGCCCAAATAGGAAGATGGAGGTAATCTTTTTCATAGTGTCTTCGCAAACACCACAATATACTACAAATCCCTCTTTTTCAATAACATGTAGGACAAATAGAC
>NZ_CAMYKH010000121.1 GCF_947258935.1 uncultured Muriicola sp. | reverse complement strand
TCCCCCTACCGCAGATGCTTCATCCACATTACAAACATAGAGCACAGGTTTATCTGTTATTAATTGTAATGGAGACACAAATTCTATGCGATCTGCCTTGTCAATCTCAAGAGCCCTGACAGAAATTCCAGCTTCTAACTGTTCTTTTATTCTGACTAGTACTGCTTCTTCCTTTTGCGCTTCCTTATTCCCTGTTTTCGCAGCCCTCTTTACTTTATCTAACTTCTTTTCAACAGATTCGAGGTCCTTTAATTGCAATTCCATATCGATGGTCTCCTTATCGCGAATTGGATCTACAGAACCATCTACATGAACTACATTATCATCATCAAAACAACGCAATACATGAAGAATAGCATCTGTTTCCCTTATGTTGCCAAGGAATTGATTTCCCAGACCTTCCCCTTTACTCGCTCCTTTAACAAGTCCGGCAATATCAACAATATCTACCGTTGCCGGTAGAACCCTTTCCGGGTTAACCAGTGATTCTAATTTCTCGAGCCGGGCATCAGGAACATTTACCACCCCTATATTGGGTTCAATTGTGCAAAACGGGAAGTTCGCACTTTGTGCCTTTGCATTGGACAAACAATTAAATAAGGTCGATTTTCCTACATTGGGCAATCCTACAATACCTGCTTTCATTCTTGAGATTCTGGTTTACGGGGTGCAAATATACTTTTTACTCCTATATTTATTGTAATATTCGGCTAGAGATCTGTTCTATGAAACCACCTATATTTCTACAAGGCATTTTATTTGATGAGAAATCGTCTTTCTTAAGAGGTCCGTCGAAAGCCCCTGCTGAGATAAGGGCCGCATATCACAGTTCATCTTCAAATTATTTTGCTGAAAACGGCTTAGAAATCAGTCCGGATATATTTGAAGACAAAGGTGATTTTAAAATAGAGGAGTACTTTGATATAGAACGTATTACAGCCTCTAATTTAAATAAAAACATCCCTATTATTACCTTGGGTGGTGACCACTCCATTAGTTATCCGGTTCTCAAGGCACTATATCAGGAATATGGATCACTGGAAATACTTCATATTGATGCACATGGAGACCTTTATGATAGTTTTGACGGGGATCGCTATTCTCACGCATGCCCATTTGCCAGGGTCATGGAAGACAAACTGGCGCACAGACTTGTGCAAATTGGAGTAAGGACCATGAATACCCATCAGCGGGAACAAGCGAAAAAGTTTGGCGTAGAAATAGTTGAAATGAAAGACCTGGACCTGCAAAAGCTCCCGGTGTTTAAGAATCCACTCTATCTTTCTGTAGATATTGATGTCCTCGACCCAAGTTGCGCGCCCGGAGTTTCACATCAGGAACCCGGAGGTTTAATGGTAAGAGAACTATTGCATATTATTCAACACATTCAAGTTCCCATCTTAGGCGCTGATATCGTTGAGTATAATCCGGAAAGGGATGTAAATAAGATGACAGCAATGGTTTGTGCCAAGATCTTTCGTGAAATACTTTCAAAAATAATAACCAACAATTAGCATTCCCTATCCGTCAGGATGCATAAATCGTTGTTTACCCAATAACTCTTCTTCTGTCTCTACATGGTCCTCATCGGGAACACAACAATCTACCGGGCATACCGCTGCACATTGTGGTTCTTCGTGGAAACCCATGCACTCAGTACATTTATCAGGAGAGATATAGTAAATTTCATCGCTGATGGGCTCTTGCACATCTTCCGAATTCACTTTTTTACCATTTGGCAATACCACTTCCCCTTTTAAGGAAGTTCCATCACCATAACGCCATTCGTCTGCTCCTTCATAAATAGCTGTATTAGGGCATTCCGGCTCACATGCCCCGCAGTTAATACATTCATCTGTTATAATAATAGCCATAATCCTCTTTTTCTTTTAAGCAATTTTTACTAGCTGCAGGAAACCCTTCTTATTAGGATCAACTTTTGTTTCAGTTTCATACTTTTGCGGCAAAGGTACTGCTGAAACATATTTTGTACAAATATAATGGGGACCCTGGAACAAAGAATACAAGCATTTGTTAAACTTGGCGAATTTCTTCGCACTTATGGCAGATATAAGGCCGGTGAAACCGCACCTGCTGACAAACTCACTAGTTTCTCCAAGCTAGATGATATTGTCAGCAAGGCAGGTCATAAAAATGGGTGGTTTACCGAAGAGAACCTTTTGTATGCCTTTTCTGCCTGGGGTGAAGTTTTAACTCCTCAGGGAATAAACGATTGGCTTACTTCCTATTCCTTTAAAAAAACTCCATCTAAACAGGTTGCCATCATAATGGCGGGTAACATTCCCATGGTAGGATTTCACGATCTACTGGCCGTGGTATTAACAGGGAACCGGGCTATTATTAAGCTGTCTTCTAATGACACCGATTTTATACCCTTTTTTATCAGTTTACTTGAAACGTATGAGTCAGCCTTAAAGGGGGGCATGATCATTACAAAAGGAACCTTGACCAGTTTTGATGCAGTGATCGCTACCGGGAGTAATAACACTTCACGCTATTTTGAGTATTACTTTGGGCATAAACCCAATATTATTCGTAAAAACAGAAATAGTATTGCCATTTTAACCGGCTCGGAATCCAAAGAACAATTAAGCTCTTTGGGCGAAGATATATTTAGATATTTTGGATTGGGTTGTAGAAGTGTGAGCAAACTTTTTGTTCCTCAGGGGTATGACTTCGATCTTTTTTTTGAAGCAATAGCGTCTTATTCATTTTTAAAGGATCATCACAAATACCACAATAATTACGATTACAACAAGGCAGTATATTTAATGAGCCAGTTTCCATTTTTAGACAACAACTTTTTTATGCTGAAAGAGGATAAACACTACGCCTCACCTATTGGCACCGTATTTTATGAGCAGTATTCATCTTTGGATACATTGATAGCTAAATTGGAAAGAGAAAAGGACCAGATACAATGCGTTGTATCGCAAGGGGTTATGGATAATGAGATACCTTTTGGCAACACTCAAGCACCCTTACTTACAGATTATGCTGATGGTGTGGACACTGTTGAATTCTTGTTAAAAACCTAGGACAATTATTCCCGATTTGTCCCTGCTATCTCGGGTTATTTTAGGACCTTTACAACTGCAAAAATGGCAACAACTCTATGAAAAAACATAATTTTAGCGCAGGTCCTTGTATTCTTCCGACCGAAGTAATGCAAAAAGCTGCCGCGGCAGTTCTGGAACTAGACGGAATAGGTCTATCTCTTATAGAAATTTCACATCGCAGTAAAGAATTCGTGGCTATAATGGACCAGGCCAGATCTTTGGCCCTGGAACTTTTGGGTTTAGAAGGGAAAGGATATCAGGCTCTGTATTTACAGGGCGGTGCCAGTCTTCAATTCCCAATGCTGGCCTATAATCTGCTCGAAAACAAGGCAGGCTATCTAAATACCGGCACATGGGCCAGTAACGCTATAAAGGAGGCTAAACTAATTGGCAATGCTATTGAACTGGCTTCTTCTGAGGATAAAAATTTCAACTATATACCCAAGGATTTTGATATTCCTAATGATCTGGATTATCTGCACCTAACCT
>NZ_CAMYKH010000120.1 GCF_947258935.1 uncultured Muriicola sp. | reverse complement strand
AATTGAAGGTTAAATAAAACTGCATCGGGTTTAGTTTCTGAGATTGCCTTATTGATGTTATACAGGTTTGTATAACTATTAAAACTCCAGCTTTCTTTCACTGTAATTTTACACCCTTCACCTTCAAAGGACAGATCTTTTTCTTCAGTAGTTCTGTCGGTGATCAATACGATCTCCGTTACATCTTCTTGTAAACGGAAGTGTTTTACTAAATGGTACCCATATTCAGTTAAGGTTACTTTGCTGGGTGGATACGCGGTTACAATGGCTAATTTCATAGGTTAAGTATTAAGATTAATAATTTATTTACAGGGCAAATATCTTATAAAAGGCAGTGAATACGGGCGGTGAGAGGCTCACTGCATCCTTACTGTAGACGAATGGAAAAACAGTGTCGGTAAGCAGAAAATTGGGTCCTGGAATTTTGTTGCATTATGGATCCTAAACATATTAGCCAGGCCCCAGGATCTATATCTGAGAAGCACTAAATGAAAAGGTCGGAACTAATAGTAGATCCGACCCTAGTAATTTTGAATAAAAAGCTGTTCTATAAGCTTCGCTTCTTATATAGAAAATAAACAATTTGTGAGATCAACAAAACGACCATTACAAGGATCTGTAACTGTACAACTTGCACTAATGTGTTATGCAGAACACTTATAAGTGCTATTTGCGATAACCCTAAAACTCCCGAAATAATTACTGGTACATAATGATCCAGGGATAAAAAATAGTAAGCAAATATATTCCCTATAGCAAAAAGGGATGTCGCCACAGCGTATTGCCACAACAAACCTGCCATAGACAAATAGGCGTCACCAAACATAAGTTTGATGATCAACTCAGGGAAAAAATAACAAGAGGTTATGATGGTCAGGGAAAGAAGGGCAACATAGCCCACATATTTAAATAATACAGGAGCAGTTGCCTCCCCATCTCTTTCTTTTTGAACAACTGCCGGCAATAGGAGCATCACAAACATCCAGGCCACAAAGTATACTACCCGGCCAATGAGAGCCAGAGAAGCATATAAACCTGCCTCATTAGGACTGAAGTAATGCTTCACCATAAGAACATCGCTGTTGTTAATAATGATCTGAGTAATTTCATAACAAAGGGTCAGAATAATGAATTTATTTACCCGTTTTGCATTTTCAGACGATAGAATTGAAGGTTTGGCCACTGAAATTCCTGTCACATCTGAAGGGATCAAACCAAAAAGAAAGGAAAATCCGATCCCCATAGCAACGGATAGGGCGGGTTCCCAGGGACTAAATAATAGGAACGCGAGCGTAATCAGCAGTCGGCTCCACATCTCCGTTTGATAGGTTATGGAGAGTTTATTAAAATTATGATGTCCCTGATAGTTCCCTCTATTCACACTCATAAAAAAATATAAAGGGATTCCAAAGCCAAGTGCCACAAACATATAAGGTGTATTTGTCTGAAAAAGCAGCTGTAGATCTTTAGCAAAATAAACAAGCAATGCGCCAATAAGCATTCCCACGATAATGGCTTGTTTGTAGATCCTGTTTAGGAAATTGTCCCACACCTTCCCGGAAAACACCACGGCGAATTTTGTTGTTGCCAACTGAAATGTCATCCCCAGAAAGGACAAAACTAACAGTAGTGTTACTAGAAGTGCAGCATCTGCATATGCTTCTGGCCCCAATAGTCTTCCTAAGATAAGGTTGTACAAATAGTTGCCACCGTTAACAAGTAACACACTGCCCATAAATACTTGTTCGGGTGTAAATTTTTTTAATAGAATTCTAATTGTGGTCATGTCTAATTTTTAAAGATGTGTTCTAGTGATTAAGCTCTTTAATTGCCTGAATTTGAAAACACATTTATGAATTATTTTGGTTAAGTGTTCTTTTAATTATTACCCCAAATATCTCCCAAGCCGGCGTTATTTAATTCCCGATTTAGACGGATGGCCATTTGCTGTAGACGAACGGACAGTATCGCACTTCCGGTGCGGGAAGGACTGCATTAACTTTACATAACCAAAAAACAATAAGGTGAGAAGCTTAAAAAATGGCTTCGTTAACCATCTAAAAATGCTTAACCTATGAAAGTTAAATTTTTATTACCTGTATTACTTTTCACTTCCACTCTTATGAGCGGACAAGGAAGTATGAACGAAGGATTTCAATTATTGGAATCCGGATCGTTTGAGGAAGCGGAAACCTATTTTGATTCGTATCTGCAATCCGACCCCAAAAACAAAACGGCACAGATTTGCTACGGCAGGGCAGTGGGCTTAAGCGGCGAACCTACCAAAGCCATTGAATTATTTTCTGAGCTTCTTCAGGAATACCCTTCAGATTTTGAGGTTCAGATCAACTATAACGAAGCGTACTTGTGGGATAAGCAGTATGGCAATGCAAAACCATTGTATGAAGAATTGGTAGCGAACAACCCAAATAATTTTGGGGCACTATTAGGTTATGCCAACACTTTAAGTAATCTAAAAGAATTTGAATCGGCTCTGGCTTGGGTAAATAAGGCCCTGACACTGCAGCCTGGGAACAATAGCGCCAAAACCTCAAGAAAATATATTAAACTAGGTTTTGCCAACACGCATATTACCAATAAGCAGTATGATATCGCGGAGCAATTATTAAAAGAAATATTTATTGATTTTCCGGAAGACAAAGAAACACTGTTAAATCTTGCCAATCTGTATTTGATCACAAAAAACTCGGAGCGCGCAAAAAGTACTTATTTACAAATAGCTAAAAATCCGTTAGACTCTATTGTAGCTCTTAATGGTATTGCGCTGGCATCACATATTGGAAAAAACGATAAAGAAGCATTGAATATAACCCGTATTGCGCGAGCCAAGGTTGCCACGGTTAATGATACCGTTCTAACGAACAGGACGAATGAACGCTATATTCAGGCCTTGATCTGGAATAGCAAGTTTAGGGAAGCAGATAAACAAATAGACAGTTTGGAAAGAAGAGTGCCTAGCCAGAATTGGATAAAAGCACTCAGAGCAACCTTGGGAATGTATACAGCCGATTTTAAGACCAGTCTAGACTCATATGATGCTATTCTATTAAATGATAGCACGTCATTTGATGGGAACCTGGGAAAGGCAAATGCCTTGTTCGCTTCAGACAGAATCATACCTGCCTATGAGGCAGCTTTTAAGACTTTATCACATTATGAAAACCAGGCAGACGCTCAGGGATTTGTGGAGAAATTGAATTCACTGCATACACCTATGCTGGAAGAGAAGGCCTTTTACACCTTCGATAATGGTAAAAATGTAGCCTTTGGAAATCAGATAAGTGGTAGTCTGCCGTTTTCGACAAAATTTAGAACATCATTTTCCTATCAGTTTAGGAATACGGAAAACACCATTTCTCAGAACAAGGCTACTTCACATGTTGTATTGGCCGGTGCAGAGTACAAAGTGTTCCCGCAGACTAAATTAAAAACTGTGATTGGGTTTAATAACTCTAGCTTTGGAGACAGATCGTATACCCAACCCATCCTGGATGCACGATTTCAATTACAACCAATGCGCCTCCAAAATTTGGAGATAGGCTATCAAAGAGAAGTTCAAAA
>NZ_CAMYKH010000119.1:2823-6535 GCF_947258935.1 uncultured Muriicola sp. | reverse complement strand
TCCTATCAAAATAATCGAAAATGGAATGTTTTCAGAACAAAACCTGTTACTGCGGTTTTGGGTGGGGCAATCCTGATGGAAAATACACGCTGGCTTTCTGATGACCCTGTAAACGAGGAACAAGTTGGCGATCTCAGTGAGTTTAAAGGAGGTTCTGTACGTGGATTTCGGGCAGGTTTGGGTGGTACATTTAATTTTAAAAGGCCCTGGACCTATCTCTTTACTTTTGGTACACGCGCCTTTGAGCGGGGCTTTAAAGAAGATGATCTGAACGAGTTTGTACTCTATGACTACCGCGTAGATATTCCTGTAGGTTCGGCTACATTAAGTGTGGGTAAAACCAAGGAAACGATCTCCATCTCAAGACTGTCAGCCATGATATATTTGCCTAGCCAACAGGAGCGCGCTTCCGTAGCAGATGGTCTTTTACCAGCCAGGAATATAGGGATCACTATCAACAACACCATCGCCAAACAACGAATGACATGGGCGGCCGGAGTATTTAATAACTGGATTGAAACTAATCGATCCTTTTCTGATAATCCCACCGTCTTTACAGGACGCATCACTGCGCTGCCTTACTTAACTGAAGACGAAAGTAATTTACTGCACCTGGGGATAGCAGGCAGGTATTCTAATGCGGCAGGAGGGATTTTCTACAAAACGAAAACTGAAATTTTTAGCGGTCCTGTTTCGGTTGATACTGACCTGATCGATGATGCGGAATCTACTTTTCATTATGGATTAGAAATGGCGTGGAGAAAAGGTCCCTTCATTCTTGTGGGTGAATATATCCAAGCTGATGTCCGCTCAACGACTTTTAATGATCCGGTCTTCAATGGTTACTATGTAGTCGCTTCTTATTCATTAACAGGGGAAATGCGCCCGTATAATAAACGCAGTGGTGTATTTAGAAGAGTAAATGTCGCTAATGGCATTAATACAGGAGGATGGGGTGCATTGGAAGTTTACAGTAGATGGTCATCTATTGATTTGACCGATCAGAGTATCGATGGCGGTCAAATGAATACTTTTTCGATAGGAATTAACTGGTATCCCGTCCCTGCCATTCAAGCCAATATAAACTACAGGTATTCTACCCTTGACCGTTTTGGGGAGGTTGGCTTTAACCACGGCACGGTTGGGCGTCTTGTTTTTATTTTAGAGTAATTATTATGAAAATTGTAAGAATTGTAATATTTCAGGTAATCGTTTGCTGCCTCTTTTACGGATCAATGCAAGCGCAGTCAAAGTTGAGGTCATGGAAAACAGATGAAGATTTTGATCCAGGTTTCAAAAAAATGCTGGTGATTGGGATGATCGAAAGTACCAGTTTCCGTTTGGAAACCGAGGAAGTCATTGTTAGCGAGGCAAGGAAAAACGATATCCAGGCAAGAATGGGAATTTTCAAGTTCCCCCCGGGATTGGGAAGTCCATTTGAGGACATGGCCAAAGTGAGAAATGGACTTATGGAGAAAGGATATGACGGCCTTTTGTCCGTTGCCATCTTCAGGATAAGTGCTAAGCGTTACATCCCGCCTGATAAGGTGTATGTACCAGTTGGTTACTATAGTCGTTTTGGGTCCTATTATAACAACAGTTATGCCGTCATTCGAACACCTGGTTACTTAACTACCGAAGATCAATTCTTCATTGAATGCAACTTATACAATTTAAAGGATGGAAAACTGATCTGGTCTGGAAGAACGTCTGCATTCCCTCAAAACACGTTGAGTTCCAGGATTACCAAATTCAGTAAACAACTTTTTAAGGAACTGAAGACCCAGGGAATTATCTCAAAAGATTAGCATAGACTATTGATAAACTATGGCGCCTTAAAATATGTCTAACACATTGATAAACAATATTATTATTGCAATAACTTAAACTATTGTATATGGCAAGATTTCTTAAAAAACAGTCTGCTACTGAGATAAAACCATTTGGCAAGCTCGGATTTGTGGGTACCCGGAAAATGGATCAGCCCCTTATTGAAGTATTCGATTTTTCAGAAAAAGAGATCGAACATAAGAAGGATGTTACCATTGAAGAGCTAGCCAGATACAAAGAAAGTAGTACGGTTAGCTGGATCAATATTTACGGCCTTCACGATACTGAGTTGATCAATCAGATCGGGCAGATCTTCGAACTTCATCCTATGTTGATAGATAAGATCACTAATACCGGGGATCGACCCTCTTTTGAAGATTACGATGATTATGTAGTACTGGTACTTAAAATGCTTCACCTGGATAAAAGCAACCTGACCATGCAATCAGAACATATTCTTTTTGCACTTTTTGACAATATTCTGATCACGTTTCAGGAAAACCAGGTAGATCCTTTTGGACCGATCCGGGAACGGTTGCAAAAAACAACAAATAGGATGCGTAAGGGGAATACGGACTATTTACTTTTTGCCATGATCAGGGCTATCACCAACCAATACACAAATTGTCTGGAGTATATTGGACAAAAAATAGAGAATATTGAGGATGAAATTTTCGGCCAACAGTCCAATGAGGTTCTCCAGGATTTGAATGATTACAATCTTGAGATAAACTATACATCCAAGATCATTCGACCGGCCAAGGAAGCTATCTTCGCACTTTGTAAGTCGGACAGTGAAATTATCTCACAGGAAAGTTCACAATACATCATAAACAATGTGCATGATGCCATTTGGATCGTTTCAGATTCTTGTGAAAGCTATCGAACCATGTTGCATGATCAATTGAATATTTATCATACTAATGTCGCGAACCGGCTTAATGAAATGTTTCGCGTATTGACCATCTTGAGTGTTATTTTCGTTCCACTAACCTTCATTGCTGGAATTTATGGTATGAACTTCGAGGCGATGCCTGAGTATTCTAAGCCATACGGATATTTTACAGTATGGGTCGTGATGATCATAATAGCCATCATTATGTTGTTCTATTTTAGAAGGAAAGGATGGTTGTGATCATGCTTTATTTTAATCATTCACTATAAATAAAAAGAAAATGTTTTATGAATTAAATAGTACTTCGTTATGGGAGAGTTTATTATCAAGTTTTATCAGTTGGTCGATCAATGTTGTACCCACATTGATCCTGGTCCTGTTTCTTTATCTCGTCGCAAAAAGGACACTTCGATTTACCACTGACAAGATACAGGTACGGCTCAAGGCCAAATATGAAAAAAAAGCGAAATTGGAAGAAAGCAAGAGGGTCAATACCTTAATTGGAATTGTGAAAGGTATTCTCAACATTGCTCTGGCCGCAATTTTTATGTTGATATTCCTTGAAGAGTTGGGAATAGACATTGCTCCACTTCTGGCTGGTGCGGGTATAATTGGATTGGCCGTGGGATTCGGTGCCCAGGAATTAGTTAGAGATTTTATTTCAGGCTTCTTCATGTTATTGGAAAATCAATTACGGGTAGGTGATATTGTTAAAATTAACGACACCAGGGGAGTTGTTGAAGGAATAGAACTCAGGACCATAACCTTAAGAGATGTTTCCGGAGTGGTCCACATATTCCAAAATGGGAAAATCAATTCATTGTCCAACATGACCAAAGGATGGTCCGGGGCTGTTTTTGACATTGGGGTGGCTTATAAAGAAAATACAGATCATGTGATAAATGTCATGAAAGAAGTGGCTGAAGATTTAAGAGGATCTGATGATTTCAAAGATCTTATGCTTGAACCAATGGAAGTATTTGGACT
>NZ_CAMYKH010000119.1:0-2803 GCF_947258935.1 uncultured Muriicola sp. | reverse complement strand
AATTAAAGCCAGGATAAAAGCTGTACCTGGCAAACAATGGTTTGTGGGCCGCGAGTATCGGAAACGTCTGAAAGCAGCTTTTGACAAGGTTGGAATTGAGATCCCTTTCCCTCATCGAACCATTTATTGGGGCTCAAACAGCAGTCCGTTTAAATTAGAAATTGATGGTGAAAAGGTTAAATCTGCATAATTACGTAATATGCAAATTGATGGTTTTAAACTATTGATTATCGTGTTTCGGGAGCGTTTATGCTGTTTTTCCATTTATTCTCGGCTTATATAGGTCATATTTTGAATTTATACTTAAGGCTATTTTAGCCTGTAACGATCGGATTTTTATATTGAATTCCTTTTGAATTCACGAATTAGAAGTAACATAATTGTAAATCAGTGTAAATGACTTCAACAGCATCTCTCAATCTAGCTTACAAAACCGAAGAGGAGTATAAACTATTCCCAAGATGTAGCAGAGTCTGGCTAATATTTTTAGCTGTAATTTTTCTTTGTACATATACTGTAAATGCTCAATCAGATAGCCTTATTAGTGAAAAGGGCACTATTATTACTTCAGCATTGAAGGATAGTCTTAACGATAGTGAAAAGTTAAGCAGTGACAGCTCCACAAAAAAAGTAAGGATAGATTCTTTGCGAAACATCGTTGAAGGATATCCTGTAATTGTAAATCTAACAGATACTTTGTTTGTTGTCCATTCAAGTATTGGAGAGTCTTCACCTAAAAAAAGAGCAAAGAATATTACCAATAAGATTATACAGTTGCAGAAAGATGATTTTGTAAAAATCGATTCAATTTTGGTGGTTGAAAGAGATAACACATTTGATATTGTTTATGGTGAAGCTATTATAATAAAAATTTCTTCGGCCGATGCCGCCTGGTATGATAAAAGCCAGTCTGATTTAGCCAATGAATTAAGTGTAAAAATTAAGGAGTCAATTATTAAATCTAAAGAGGAGCATGGTTTAGTAAAGTTGCTTCAAAGAATTGGATTGGCTCTGCTTGTACTAGTAATTTTAAGGCTAGTCTTTTGGTTAATTGGAAAGGGCAACACTTTCTTATTTGGCTATATAACTAAGCAGGAGGGTAAGTTGAGCAGGAAATTGTCTTATGGGGACTATACTTTCTTAACGCCCGAAAGGATAATGCGAATCAACCTATTTGCATTGAAGATATTAAGATGGTTTCTTTATGCCTTTTTTGCTTATTTTGCCCTGTCTATAATCTTTAACATTTTCCCTTTCTCACGTGCCTGGTCCCATGCACTTTTCCAATTGATATGGACTCCTCTCAAAGATACCATGATTGCGGCGTGGGAATACTTACCTAATCTGTTTACGGTTGTGGTTATCATTTTTGTAATGAAGTATTTTATCAGATTTATAAAATACATTTTTGCCGAAATTGAAACCGAAAAACTAAAGATATCAGGATTTTATAGCGACTGGGCACGACCAACATTTGCCCTTGTGAGGCTTATGCTGTATGCCTTTACGCTTGTTTTGATATTTCCCTACCTCCCGGGTTCAGACTCAGATATTTTTAAAGGTGTTTCCATATTTATTGGGGTTTTATTGTCTCTGGGTTCATCTTCAGCTGTTGGAAATATGATCGCGGGACTGATGATTACGTATATGCGTCCGTTTAAGATTGGCGACCGCATCGAAATAGCCGGCGTTAGTGGGGATGTAGTGGAAAAAACACTGCTGGTAACGAGGTTGAAAACATCCAAAAACGAAGTAATTACCATTCCCAATTCATCTATACTGTCAGGAAACACAAAGAATTATACTCTTAAGGCTAATGAAGAAGGTTTAATAATACATACTACCGTAACCATCGGTTATGATGTCCCCTGGAAAGATGTGTATCGGGCATTGATCGATGCCGCTTTAAACACCGAGATGATCTTAAAGGAACCACAGCCTTTTGTTTTACAAACAAGCCTTGATGATTTCTATGTTTCATACCAGATTAATGCTTATACAAAAGAAGCAAGCAGGCAAGCTCGCCTATATTCATACCTGCATCAGAACATTCAGAATGTTTTCAATGAAAGAGCTATTGAAATCCTATCCCCTCATTATCGGGCGGACAGAGATGGCAACATGACCACAATCCCTGCTGATTATCTACCAAGAGATTATAAACCACCAAGTTTTAAAGTTAGCGTAGAAAAAGATGAAAAAAGGCAGAATTCTGATGATCCAAAAGGATAATGAAGTTTCAAGATTATTGTCACAATTGACAGACGAAGAAAGATAAAGGAAACCCAAATTTAAACAAAAAAATAAGCTATCGCTATCCCACCATCTCTATTAGGGTTTTGTAAACAAATTGAGTGGGCAGGTCAACCACGTTGTTATTGGAGCCTTTTATTTCGTTGACACCAATTAACCCGATCAATTCCTTTATGCCATACCCTCTGGCTTTATCAAAGGGTTGGAATCACGCCCACTTCTCGATAAAATGCTGCTCCACAAAGGATCGCAGCATCACTCGAAGTGACTTGGATAGTTTGCACTCGCTCAGTTCGAGTGATTCCGACAGCCCCGATAGCGATCGGGGTCGGAATTGTATCGAGAACAAAAGAAACTTTCTGTAACTTAGTAGATCCAACTCTTTATACACATAACGTTGAACTTTGAACCACAAACCACCCATGATCACCGGTAAGAATCACATAGGTTATCAGCTCTCCGCCGCGGGCACCAATACCTTTAGGACTTTTGATCCCAAAAAAAACCTGGAAAACCCCTGGGAGTTTTTCGAAGCCGCTATTGACGAAGT
>NZ_CAMYKH010000118.1 GCF_947258935.1 uncultured Muriicola sp. | reverse complement strand
ACCCCTGTTTTACCACCAATAGAGGCGTCTACCATGGCCAGAAGGCTGGTTGGCACATTGATAAAATCCATACCCCGTTTAAAGGTAGATGCGACAAATCCGCCAAGATCTGTAACTACGCCACCACCGAGATTGATCAAAAGACTCTTCCTGTCTGCATTTAGTTCAGACAGTGCATGCCATACTTGCACACAGGTATCAATGGTCTTGTGTGTCTCTCCGGCTTCCATTTCAATGATCTCAAGATCTGCCGAGGTTTCAATTGAGGAGAGGAACAAAGGCAAGCAGTCCCTATGGGTATTCTCATCGACCAGGATAAAGATCTTTGAGTAATTCTTTTCTTTCAATACCTTGCTTAGTGCCTTGTAGGCATGAGTGTTGAAATAAATGGCATAAGAGTCTGTAAGGATCGATTCCATGTACTAGGGGATCAATTTAAGTGATATCTCCACAAATTAAAGGCTATTTTTTAGCAAATGAATATAATTTCAGTGATTATCTTTGGAACATTAATAAAATACAATAAATGGCGCAAATTTTTGAGAATACCAAAACGGCCTTTGCTCTAAAAACAGATGCCGAATTAGAACGTGCTTATTTTCTCTTTAAATTAATTGGCAATCAGCCATTGGTTAAGATCGGCACTGCCGTCACCAATTTTGCCATAAAAACTCATTTACCGGTAGAGGGACTTATAAGAGCTACGGTCTTTGATCATTTTTGTGGCGGTATAAATGAGAAAGACTGCATGCCTACCGTAGACAAATTATGGGAAAAAGGAGTGTGTTCAATTCTCGATTATTCTGTGGAAGGGAAGGATACAGAAGATCCGCTGGATTATGCCTTGTCTGTAACATTGAAAATACTCGATTTTGTGAAGGAGAAGGAAGCTATACCATTTGCTGTTTTTAAACCTTCGGGGTATGGCCGTTTTCACCTCTATCAAAAAATAGGAGCCGGAGAACAACTAACATCCTCTGAGAAAAACGAATGGGACCGGGTTGTTAATCGCTTTGACGCCACGTGTAAAAAGGCACATGACCTGGATGTAAGTCTCTTGATAGATGCTGAGGAGAGTTGGATGCAGGATGCCGCAGACGAATTGGTGGAGGAAATGATGCGCAAGTACAACAAGGATAAGGTAATCGTTTTTAATACCATACAATTGTATCGATGGGACCGATTAGAATATTTAAAAAAGCTTCAGGAGAAGGCAGAGAAAGAAGGATTCAAAATTGGGATCAAGGCAGTGCGTGGCGCATATATGGAAAAGGAGAATGAACGTGCGGAGGAAGAAGGGTATAACACTCCCATCTGTGGTTCCAAGCGGGAAACAGACAATAATTTCAATAAGACCATCACCTATATTTTAGAACATTTAGACACAATGTCGCTCTTTGCAGGGACTCATAATGAAGATAGTTCTCTCTTACTGATGTACCTTATGGAAAAGCATCAAATTGCCCCTAATGACAAAAGGATATGGTTTGGGCAATTATTTGGAATGAGTGATCATATCTCCTTTAATTTGGCGGCTGAAGGATACAATGTGGCAAAATATCTGCCTTTTGGGCCTGTGCGAGATGTTATGCCCTATCTCATACGCAGAGCGGAGGAAAACACCTCTGTTGCCGGGCAAACCAACAGGGAATTAGAGTTATTGAAAAAAGAACGCAAGAGAAGGAAAATATAAGGATGTAGTTCTTAATTATCCGAATAAGAGATTTGACTGATCTGCAGTAGTGAGTCGCAATTAATTGTTTTCATAATTGCATCTTTCCCTTTTAACGTATGCTCAATCACATAGGTGGTACATGGACGAGAGCGGGTATCACTTTTACTAAAAACCACGGATCCCTCTCGTAAGAATGATGCAATATCTGCACTGTCTACAACTCCTTCCTCCAGGAGATCTGAAATGCTATCAGAAAATGAGATTGGTTTAGATCGTAAATCTTTTAAAACGCGGCAATTGGGAAAGTAACAAAACTCCGTTCCGGTCTCGGTGGTTTTCTTCTTCAATAAAAAGGTAAGAATAACAATGCCAATGGCGAGACCTGCCATAAAGTAACCCAGGCGTTTTAGAAAGGCCATGCTAAAAAATTAGGAAATTGATATCACTGTATTTCAGGTCGAACCATTCGCCCACAGTTTTATTGGTTAATATGCCATGATAGAGATACAGTCCGTTTCGAAGTCCCTTATCGAATCGCAAGGAATTTTCGAGTCCGCCATCCTCTCCAATCTTTAGCAAGTAAGGAGTAAAGATATTACTGATAGATACCGAGGCCGTCCGCGGGTAGCGTGCAGGAATATTAGGAACCCCATAATGAAAGACGCCAAATTTATTAATGACGGGTTTATCATGAGATGTAATTTCACTTGTTTCAAAACATCCGCCCATATCTATACTTACATCAATAATAACGGAGCCTTTTTTCATATGCTCTACCATAGTTTGCGTTACGATCACCGGAGACCGGTCCCTGCCCCTCATGGCGCCTATAGCTACATCGCATCGCTTTAGTGATTTAAGCAGATTTTTGGGTTGCAAGGTAGAGGTATAGACAATTTGATGTAAGTTGGTTTGTATGTTGCGCAACTTGGTTATTGAATTATCAAAGATCTTTACATTGGCGCCAAGGCCTATGGCCGACCTGGCTGCAAATTCTCCCACGGTACCGGCACCAAGTATGACTACTTCTATAGGTGGTACTCCGGTTATGTTTCCAAACATAAGTCCATTGCCCAGATTGGTGGCAGCCATGATCTCTGCGGCAATAAGAACACAAGAGATCCCGGCTATCTCACTTAATGATCGTACGGCAGGATAGTTTCCATCTTCATCGCGAATAAATTCGAAGGCAATAGCCGTGATCCTTTTTTTGGCCAGTTCTTCAAAATACTCCTTAGATTGGGTCTTTATTTGTAAGGCGGATATAATGGTGGTTTGCGGATTAATATACTGTATCTCCGAAAGGGTAGGGGGCGCTACTTTTAGAAGCAGGGGGCAGGAAAAAACCTTTTTGGTATCTCGGGAAATAGTGGCCCCGGCATTGGTGTAGTCTATATCGGAAAAATTAGCTCCATCTCCTGCACCCGACTCAATTAGCACCCTATGGCCGTTGGCTGTTAAGGCATTGACCGCATCTGGCGTTAAACAGATACGTTTTTCCTGAAATTGGTTTTCCTTGGGGATCCCAATAAAGAGTTCTCCCTTTTGCTTTAATAATTCCAGCGTTTCTTCCTGAGGCAGTAGTTCCTGTTTGCTAAAAGGGGAAGAAGGTTGGTTCATAGGAGGATTGGATATAAGAGTTTCCGACCGTAACTCAAAATTACAATAAATTTAGAGAAGGTGTTAGCATAAAAAATGGAACACGGCTAAAGGACTCTTAGCGCAAAAGATAGTATAATTCGCGGATGCGCTGTTTTGAACATAGAAGATAGAGCGCATTAATAACCTAGAGCATAAAATTAAAGAGGTTCTTTATTGTGTGCTGAAGTTGACTGATCAAGTTGGATAAGGTTTTGTTGGAGACATCTTCGGAAAGATCCATTTTATCCTCTTGTGGCGAGTCATCAGAGCTTTGAATGTTTGAGTATTTTTTCTTTTCCTTTTCACGGTAAAACTGTAATTCAACATCCATGGCCTCCAGGTCTATCCCATGCACATATTTGTCATAGAGTTTTACTCTTACAAAATAAACAAAGGGAA
>NZ_CAMYKH010000117.1 GCF_947258935.1 uncultured Muriicola sp. | reverse complement strand
CGGATATATGTTTGCCCATCCCGGAGCCAATTTATTGTTTATGGGAGCGGAATTTGTACAGTCGTCCGAATGGAATTTTCAACAGAGCCTGGACTGGCATCTGCTACAATACGACTTTCATTCAGGAATTCAATCCTTGGTGAAAGATCTTAATACATTTTACAAGAAACAACCGGCACTTTTTGAAAAACAATTTAGTGGTGAAGGTTTCCAATGGATAGATTATGGCGACTTTGAGAATTCAGTTCTTACATTTATTCGAAAAGGGAATAAAACAGAGAACGATTTGGTGATAGCGTGTAATTTTACACCTATACCGAGAGAAAAGTACCGAATGGGTGTGCCCAAGTCTGGTCAGTATAAAGAAGTCTTTAATACAGACGCCAAAAAGTACGGAGGAAGCGGTTCTAAGAACACCATAAGGAAAACAGCCAAAAAACCATGGCATGGGCATAAGCAGTCTATTGAAATTACGATCCCACCGCTTGGGATGGTTGTTTTTCAATAAATTTTGGACTACTATATCGTTTTAGTTTATAAATCATAATAATATCATTTCACTTTTAGCGTGTAAAGTCTTTCTTTTGTGCTTTTGCAAAAAAACCCACTATGATTACCAACACTGAGTTAGAATATAAGGGCAATTTATACCCGGACCATATAGTTGAATTTAAACAAGATTCAGATAAATTTTATTTTACCACCAATAATGGCGTTGTACTCGAAATTACGGTCATACGGAACAGTACTATCCGTTTTCGCTATGCCACAGATTATGTCTTTCAACCCGATTTTTCATATGCCATAAGTCCGACTGCACCAAGGGGATATAATCATCTGGAGGCAACTGAAACTAAAACGGAGTACCTGATCACTACATCCAAGATAACGGTTTTGGTAGATAAGAAATCGCTTCGCATCCAAATATCCGACCTCGAAGGAAATATCATTAATGAAGATGAATTAGGTTTTCATTACGAAGAGAACTACACTTTTGGTGGAAACTCTGTGAAAATGAGTAAAATAACCCAGGCCGGTGAGAGTTTTTATGGAATGGGTGACAAGGCTACTCACTCCAACTTAAAAGGGAAACGAGTTCAAAATTGGGTCACGGACCAATACGCCTACGGGAAGGATCAGGATCCTTTATACAAAGCGGTTCCTTATTACATTGGGTTGCATAATGACAAAGCCTACGGTCTGTTTTTTGATAATACCTTTAAAACTCATTTCGATTTTGCGCATGAGCGGCGTAATGTGACAAGTTTTTGGGCCGAAGGAGGAGAAATGAACTATTATTTTTTCTATGGTCCGGATATGTCCAGGGTAGTAAGATCATATACAGACCTAACCGGCACCCCAGAACTCCCACCCTTGTGGGCGCTCGGATACCATCAATCTAAATGGAGCTATTTTCCTGAGAGCAGAGTAAAGGAGATCGCTAAAAAATTCAGAAAACTAAAAATTCCCTGTGATGCTATCTATCTGGACATAGATTATATGGACGGATTTCGTTGCTTTACCTGGGACAAAACAAAATTTCCCGATCCCAAGGCAATGATAAAGGATCTGAATAAGGATGGTTTTAAGACAGTTGTGATGATAGATCCGGGTATTAAAGTAGACCGCGACTATTGGGTATATCAGGAGGCAATTAAGAACGATTATTTTTGCAAAAGAGGCGATGGTCCTATAATGAACGGAAAGGTGTGGCCGGGCCAATGTAATTTCCCCGATTTTACTAATCCGAAGGTAAGAGAGTGGTGGGCTGGACTATATAAAGAACTAATGTCGGAAACAGGAGCGCACGCTGTCTGGAATGACATGAATGAGCCGGCGGTGATGGAGGTTCCAACAAAAACGGCACCTTTGGATACCCGTCATGATTACGATGGCCATCCATGCAGCCACAGAAAGGCGCATAACATATATGGGATGCAAATGGTAAGGGCTACCTATGAGGGTGTGAAGAAATATGTGTATCCCAAAAGACCTTTTGTGATCACAAGGGCGTCCTACTCGGGTGCTCAACGATTTTCATCTACATGGACCGGAGATAATGTGGCCACCTGGGAACATCTATGGATCGCCAATGTTCAGGTACAACGAATGTGCTTAAGCGGGATGTCTTTTGTAGGGACAGATATTGGTGGTTTTGCCGAACAACCCAATGGAGAATTATTTGCAAGATGGATACAGTTAGGTATTTTCCATCCTTTTTGCAGGGTACATAGTAGTGGGGATCACGGAGACCAGGAACCCTGGTCTTTTGATGCTGAGGTCACCAAGATTGTGCGAAAGTTTATAGAACTCAGATATCAGTTGTTACCTTACTTATACACCGCTTTTTACAAGTATTACAAGGAAAGCGTTCCTATGATTCAGCCATTGGTCTACTTTGACCAGGCAGATCATCAGACCCATTTCCGGACGGATGAATTTATTTTTGGAGAACAGATCCTCGTTTGTCCAATTCAAGAACCTAATGCCAAAGGAAGACGAATGTATGTTCCAAGAGGAATATGGTATGACTATTGGACAAATGAAACCATAGAAGGGGGTACAGAAAAATGGGTGGATGCAGACATAGATAAGATCCCGATCTTTATTAAAGAAGGGGCCATCATCCCTAAATATCCAGTTCAGCAGTATGTGGGAGAATTGACCCTTAAAGAACTACAACTCGATGTGTATTACAAGCTTGGTACGGAGAATTCCAATGTGTATGAAGACGCTCAGGATGGGTATGATTATACAAAAGGGGAATACAGTCTTCGTAATTTTAAATTGACAGGTAAGGAGAACGAGCTTATTGTTCAGCAATTTAAGGACGGAAATTTTATTACTACCTATGAGACCTTTAAGTTAAACCTTATGGGACTTCCATTTAAAATAAAAGCCATCGAACTAGACAATGAGATTATAGCCTTAAAAGATGTTAAGATGAATGGTAATAACACCATACATGTCACCAAAGATTTTACGACCCTTCATATTTTAGGGAAGTGATTTTTTTGTAATTTGAGATAAAAGTATACATACATGACTAAGAACTTATTTTTAACCCTTGTAGTACTTCTGGGATTTATGGGTTGCAAGACCAATCCGTTTACGGGGAAAAGTACACTCAATTTCTATCCAAATAATTCCATTTTTCCAACTGCCTTTGCGCAATATGATGAATTCTTGAAGACAAATAAGGTTGTAGAAGGTTCTAGTGAAGTAAAAATGATCACATCGGTTGGGCAGCGAATTGCAACAGCAGCAGAACGATGGCTCACAGCTAATGGGTATCCTGGATATTTGAAGGACTATCAGTGGGAATACAATTTAGTACAAGACGAAACCGTCAATGCCTGGTGCATGCCCGGCGGTAAGATTGTGTTTTATACGGGTATTCTTCCTATTTGCCAGAATGAGACCGGGATCGCAGTAGTGATGGGACATGAAGTAGCCCATGCCCTTGCAGATCACGGAGCACAGCGAATGAGCGCAGGTATGGCTCAACAATTAGGGGCCGTTGTAGGCAACGTTGCAATTAACGATCCTGAAAAAAGAAATATTTTTAATCAGGCCTATGGTATTGGATCTACTATAGGAGTTATGCTCCCTTTTAGTAGAAGTCATGAAACAGAGGCAGACCGCATAGGGCTTCAGATCATGGCCATAGCGGGTTATAATCCGGATGAAGCTGCCGAGTTATGGAAGCGTATGAAGGCCAACTCAGGAGGTCAGGCACCCCCGGAATTCTTGAGTACGCACCCATCTAATGATACGCGTATTTC
>NZ_CAMYKH010000116.1 GCF_947258935.1 uncultured Muriicola sp. | reverse complement strand
AAATCGAGATCGCCGTCATTATCCAGGTCACCATAGGCTGCTCCATTGGACAAGGTGGGTAATTCAAAACCCCATTCCTTGTTAGCATTGGAGAAAGTAAGGTCCTGGTTGTTTCTATAGGCGTAGTTAGGTTGCGGTCTTATGGGCATCTTATTAATGATAGAATCTATAGATTCCTTACGGCCCGTTAATGCCATTTTCTGAATGATCTCATTCGCAAAGAAATCAACAAAATCGAGATCTGTTAAGTCGTGGTTGATCCCATTAGTGATAAAGATATCCCGGAAGCCATCATTATCCATGTCAAAAAGTAGTCCGGCCCAACTCCAGTCGGTTGCATCAACCCCGCTATAATAGGCTATCTCTGAGAATGAACCGTTCGCATTATTGAGTTGAAGGGTGTTTTGGATGTATTGTTGGTAGAAATCTTTATCCTGTTTTAATCGGAAAAGATCGTACCCATCAAATTCCATCACAGATTTTACCCGTTCATCTACCTCGGGTAGCATATCTGTGATAAAGATCTCAGCATGGCCATCATTGTTTATATCTGCCATATCGATACCCATAGCCGACATAGAAAGGTGTGAGGTCCATCCTTTGATATCTTCTGTAAACGTACCATCCTGATTGTTTATGTAGAGGTAGTCCCGCTCATAAAAATCATTCGAAACATAAATATCAGGAAAGAGATCTTTGTTGATATCGGTGATCATTACTCCAAGACCAAAACCTATAAGTGATCCATATATACCTGCCTTTTCGCTGACATCTACAAATTTCCCATTGTCATTGCGGAGAAGCATATCACCAACTCCTTTAAAAATATCCGGAACGCCTTCCCAATCCTGGGCCCGCACATCTCTCTGCCCGGCATACCCCAAACTGCTAACAGGAATGTTGCTGTTATTAAGAATATATACATCAAGATCCCCGTCCTTATCATAATCGAAAAAAGATGAATGGATTGAGAATCCCGTATTGGCAAGGTTGTATTCAGCTGCTTTTTCAGTAAAGGTAAGGTCGCCGTTGTTGATGTAAAGGTCATTGTCATGGTTGTTTCCCTCTATTTTCCCTGCATTACTCACATAGATGTCAAGTAATCCATCTTGATTGATATCTACCATAACCACACCTGTGGACCAGGGTTTACTACCCTCGACGCCCGCCTTAGCCGAAATATCCTCAAAGGTTAAGTTCCCTTTGTTGAGATAGAGTTTATTGCTTACCATGTTCCCGGTAAGGTATATGTCAGCAAGGCCATCATTGTTTACGTCCCCAATAGCTACACCACCGCCATTGTAAAAATTTCGATATTTAAAGATGTTGAAGTCCTTTTGGTTTTCAACTTTGTTAATAAAATCAATTCCCGTTTGTGATGAAGGCAATAGCGTAAAAAGGGTAGGAGTCTTTTTGGAAGAGGACTCATTTCTTTTATTTTTATTGGTGCAACCTATGGTAAAACCTAAAGTCCCTATAACAATTACCAGGCTAATTTTGTTACTTAATGTCATGTTTTTTATTCGATGTTTTCAATCAAAAATATAGACACGTTTTGCATGTCCCGGTGTGGTGGTTGTATGTTATTTATGGTTTTTTTTAATATCAGGAGAACATTGTTAGGGCAATTAGAAAATACCCGAATATCCTTTTCAAAATGCTACTATAAGAGGGCCACAAGATACTTAATCTGGGAGGAAGATGAAAATGTACTGAACTATTGTTTATGTTAAATGCATCCTATATACAGTATAAAAAAACGAATAATATGGCATAGCGGAAGTAGTTTGCAAATAATCCAATATATTTAGCAATACAAACGAACTAACTAAGCTGTAACATGATAGGAATTTTATCCTTTGTTGGCTTTACCGCTATGGTAGCCATCATTTCATATTTTGCAACAAGGACAACTGATGAAACCTCTTCGGATGGCTATTTTCTGGGAGGAAGGAGTCTTACTGCAGGGGTTATTGCGGGATCACTTCTCCTTACCAATCTATCTACCGAACAAATAGTAGGACTTAATGGTAGTGCTTATAAGGATGGGTTGTCTGTTATGGCATGGGAAACATTAGCAGCAATTGCCATTGTGGTTACGGCTGTTTTTCTTTTACCGAGGTATCTTAAAGGAGGTCTCACCACGGTTCCACAATTTTTAGCAAAGAGATTCGATGTTACTACAAAGACCATTACCTCTGCACTTTTTCTTACCGGATATGTAGTTGTGTTACTTCCCGTTATTCTGTATTCCGGATCTGTAGCTATTAGCGGTATGTTTAATGTACCGGAACTTTTGGATGTTTCCAAAGAAACCGCTTTGGTGCTATGTATCTGGGGAATAGGAATTATCGGTTCTATTTATGCTGTTTTTGGAGGTTTAAAGGCTGTGGCTGTTTCTGATAGTATTAATGCAATCGGACTCATAGTAGGAGGAATTCTTATTCCGGTCTTTGGGTTAATGGCCATTGGAGATGGCAGTATTATAGGAGGTCTAGATGCCCTAATGTCTACAAATCCGGAACGATTCGATTCTACGGGTGAGCCCGGACAAGAGGTGCCATTCTCTACTATTTTTACCGGGATGATGTTGGTACAGTTGTTTTATTGGGGTACCAACCAACAGATCATTCAAAGGGCCTTGGCGGCCAAGAATTTAGCGGAAGGCCAGAAAGGACTGCTGCTGGCATCGTTTTTGAAAATATTGGGTCCATTGATTTTAGTACTACCGGGAATGATCGCCTACCACTATTTTGACGGGGGCTTGGCATCTAGTGACCTTGCCTACCCTGAACTAGTGCGTGCCGTTTTGCCCAAACCATTAATTGGTTTTTTTGCTGCGGTACTCTTTGGAGCCATTTTGAGTTCCTTCAATAGTGTTCTCAATAGCTCTGTAACCTTGTTTGGTATTGATATTTACAAACAGCATATTAATAAGGAAGCTCCGGAAAAGACAGTAGTTAAGTATGGAAAAATATTTGGGGTTTGTCTGGCCCTGGCTGCCATGTTTATTGCACCAATGATCGCGAATGCAGGTAGTTTGTTCGATTATTTACAGGAAATAAACGGTATCTATAGCATCCCGATCTTGACGATCATTGTTATTGGGTATACCACCAAAAGAGTACCGGCAATTGCTGCCAAGATAGGTATTATTTCAGGCTCTGTACTTTATATCATTTCACAGTTTATTTTAGAGCCGATGCTTGTAGGTTCTGCCCTTGAAGAAGCAAAAGCTGCAGGGATAACGAGTGTTTCAGAATTAGCCCTAGTAGAGGCAGATGCCTATCCCCATTATTTGCATGTGATGGCCATATTATTTATTGCCAATATCGCTTTAATGCTACTGATAGGAAAATTTAAGCCAAGGGCAACAGAATATGTGCAGGAATATACCAAACAGGTAGAAATTACGCCGTTCAAGTACGTAAAGCAGTTTGGAATGATCATCGTGATCATCGTGGTGGGGATCTATATCTACTTTGCGAAATAAAAAAAATACGGAGACCCGACTTACACTGAGTGAAGGACGGACTTTTCTTTTCTCTTGGAATGCGCTAGATATACTGGTTGATCATATTTTCGAGCATTTCCTGTTTCCCGCTTTGAGGCGGTAATTCTTTTATATTCAGGGATAGCTTATAAAGGTCCTCTAAGCTTAATATTCCCTTTTCGAAGTCTTTTCCTTTGCCAGTATCAAAGGAGGCATACCGATCTTTGCGGATTTGTGAATACTTAGATTTCGACAGGATCTTATCTGCGGTCAAAAGAGCCCTTGCAAACGTATCTGCTCCTCCATTA
>NZ_CAMYKH010000115.1 GCF_947258935.1 uncultured Muriicola sp. | reverse complement strand
AATCTTTGGCCTTGTATTGTATGTTATCAAGGAGCATGGAAGGCTTCTTCGGAACAGAATCAGCTCGTACAGAATCTGTCCTTACAGTGTCTGTCACAAGGGTCTGTGGAAGGGCAGGGGCTTTAATAGAATCTTGCCTGGCCTTAATGGGTAGGGGTTTTATCATGTCCTCCTGACCATACATCACAGAGACCCCTAATAAAAACAAACCAATGAAAAGAAAAAGCTGTTTATTTGATTGCAAAGCTATATATCCTATTTTTGTAATGATATGGCTTGATTTTTGAAATCAAACTTACATATATTTTTTTTCTGCCCGTTGCAGATTAGAATAATTTTAACCCGAGTACTGGAAGTAAAATTCCTCCCAAACCATGAATAAAAAATTTCTTTTAATATACTTTGCAATCTTCTTTTTTATTGGACATTTCTCCATCGCCAACCCTTCGCCTATAGATCGTGGGAATGATGGTTTTGTTGTGGTCTTAGATGCGGGTCATGGCGGACACGATCCGGGTAATCTAGGAAATGGGTACATGGAAAAAAACATTGCCCTGAACATCGTTCTTAAAGTTGGAGAACTTCTTAAAAAAACACCCGGAATAAAGGTGGTTTATACGCGCGAAGATGATTCGTTTGTAGATCTTTTTGTTCGGGGTGAGATTGCCAACAAGGCAGGGGCAGATCTTTTTGTCTCGGTTCATTGCGATTCTCACACCTCAAATGCGCATGGAGCAGGGACATTCGTCCTTGGTTTACACGCTAATAAGCAGAATTTTGAGATCGCTAAAAAAGAGAATTCGGTGATCTATCTGGAAGACAACTATGAGGCGCGCTATGCAAATTATGACATTAATTCTCCCGAATCTGTCATTGGCCTTACCATTATGCAGGAAGAGTTTTTAGATCAGAGTATACTTTTGGCAAAACTTATACAGGATAATTTTACCTCCAGGTTAAAACGTAACGACCGCAAGGTAAAACAAGCCGGTTTTATTGTTTTACATCAAACCTTTATGCCTAGTGTGCTTATTGAAACGGGATTCCTTACAAATAAAGATGAAGGCCGGTATTTGAATTCTAGTAAAGGGCAGGCCGAAATTGGGAGCGCTATTGCAAAGGCAATTATCAATTACAAAAGCAGTATCCCTGATGCCGAAACAGTGATATCAAATGGAACGGGAGGTGGCATAACAGAAGAATTAAAACAAGAAGTAAAGGATCCTGATCCGGATATTCAAAAGGAAGTAAAACTGCCTATTGCGAAGGAAACGGTCCAAACCCCCAAGCCTGTATCTGCTATTCCTGAAGAAAAAGAGAAAACAGAAAAAGTTGAGCAAGACCCCAAAACTAAAATGCAGGTATCCAAAGGCGGTATTATATTTAAGGTACAGATCATGGCGACTGCCAAAAATCTTCCTTTGAATTCATCAGAATTTAAGGGGTTGAATAAGATCTCTAAAGAGCCTGTTAACAATTTATTTCGGTATCTCTATGGTGAAACGGACACTTATATGGGGGCAAAACTTTTAAAATCGAATGCAGATATGAAAGGTTTTACTACTTCGTATATTGTTGCCTACAAAGAGGGAAAGCGTATACCATTGCAGGATGCTTTAAAATACGAAGATGAATAATGGTCGGCCTTCCGATTTTATTTCTAATTTTGCTTATAACCAAAAAAAAAGATATTGAAACTATCACGGGAAATTAAGACGGGTATCATAGTCATTGGGGGTATCCTCCTTTTTATTTTGGGGTTCAGCTATTTAAAATCAACACCACTTTTTGATAACAGTAAGATCTTTTATGCGGTTTATAAGAATGTAGGCGGCTTACAGAGTGGCAAAGGTTAATGATATTCAATTCAAAGATGAAACCGGCTACCTTGTGGTAACCTTTTCCGTGTCTAGCAGTTTTGAATTTTCAAAGAATAGCAAAGCAGAATTATACGATACCGGGATCATTGGTGGCAAGGGCATTCAAATAAAGCCTGTATTCGATGGGGCACCTATGGCACAATCTGGTGATACACTTTTAACAAATACCCGACCCGGTTTAACAGAATTGGTACAACAAAAGCTTACACCTCTGCAGCTAAAGGTTGAAGGGGCTGTCTCCCATGCGGATTCACTTTTGATGAATGTCAATGATGTATTGGATGACAAGACCAGAAGAAGCCTTCGTGAAAGTATACAGGGCCTTACCTCGGTGGTAAATAGTTTTCAAAAAAGCTCGGCCACCCTCAATGAGTTACTGGAAACTAATAAAATGCATATCGACAGCTCATTGAATAATATCAACACCCTAACCAGCAATTTCGCCAAATTCTCAGATTCTATCGCAGCCACTAATCTGAGCGCCACGGTAAAGAGTTTAGAATCTACTATTAAAAACCTTGACGCCCTTCTTGGAAAGATGGAAAAGCGGTATGTAAACGTATCCGTGTTTGGAAAGAAGCAAATCGAGTATAGCCTGCCTCAAAACGACCCGGCACTTATTAATCAGCAGTAATTAATGGAATACCTTCCAAACATCATTTTTGCCATACTACTCATCTTTGGGATAGGTTTTTTCGCAAAAAATGTAAAAAAATTACGAAGAAATATCCTGTTGGGAAAGGAAACCGATGTTTCAGATAATACATCTAAGCGATGGGGTAACATGGCCAAAATTGCCTTGGGACAGACAAAGATGGTGGTAAGACCTGTATCAGGATTAATGCATGTAATTGTCTATGTGGGCTTTATTATCATCAATATAGAGGTATTGGAGATCATTATAGACGGACTTCTTGGTACACATCGCATTTTTGCCCCTCTTGGAAGTGTATATGATTTTCTGATCGCCTCTTTTGAGATCCTGGCTTTCCTTGTTATTGTGGCGGTAGTAGTATTCTGGTTGCGCCGTAATGTTCTAAAGCTGGCGAGGTTTATAAAACCGGAGATGAAAGGGTGGCCGAAAAGTGATGCTAACTGGATCCTTTATATTGAGGTGATCCTTATGGGCTTGTTCCTTACCATGAATGCAGCAGATTATCAGTTACAACAACTGGGGGCAGCAGACTACATCCAGGCAGGATCTTTTCCTGTCAGCCAGTTTATTACCCCTCTCTTTGATGGAATGACTGCAAGTAGCGTTATTTTGATCGAAAGAACGGCTTGGTGGTTGCATATAGGAGGAATCTTCTTCTTCCTTAACTATCTCTATTATTCTAAGCATCTGCATATTTTATTGGCATTTCCCAATACGTACTATGGGAATTTGAAACCAAAAGGCGAGTTTAGTAACCTTGAGTCCGTAACCAACGAAGTGAAGCTTATGATGGATCCCAGTGCAGATCCTTTTGCAGCTCCTGCAGAAGATGCAGCGCCACCCGATAAATTTGGTGCTTCGGACGTACAGGATCTCAAATGGGTCCAACTCTTAAATGCATATACCTGTACAGAATGTGGACGTTGTACCAGCGAATGTCCGGCCAACCAGACAGGGAAGAAGTTATCACCAAGGAAGATCATGATGGATACGCGTGATCGCCTGGAAGAAGTAGGTCGAAATATCGATCAAAATAGAGGAAAATTTGTAGAAGATGGGAAGCAATTACTGGATGACTATATAAGCAGAGAAGAACTTTGGGCCTGTACTTCCTGTAATGCTTGCGTTGAGGCTTGCCCTGTAAGTATTGATCCCTTGTCTATCATTATGGATATGAGACAGTATTTGGTCATGGAACAGTCGGCCGCACCGGCAGAATTAAACGCTATGATGGGGAATATAGAAAACAATGGGGCCCCATGGCCTTTTAATCAAATGGACCGACTCAACTGGGCTAAGGAGTCGTCTTAGTGACAAACGAATAAGAGAAAGCAATATGAATGTACCTACAATGGCATCGCTCTTTGCAGAAGGAAAACAACCTGAGGTTTTGTTTTGGGTTGGTTGTGCCGGTAGTTTTGATGACAGGGCAAAAAAGATCACCAAGGCCTTCGTAAAATTGCTGAATAATGCCGGTGTATCCTTCGCTGTTTTGGGAACTGAGGAGAGTTGCTCCGGTGATCCCGCAAAAAGGGCTGGCAATGAATTTTTGTTTCAGATGCAGGCAATGACCAACATTGAGATTATGAATGGTTATGGGATCAAAAAAGTGGTCACAGCCTGTCCGCATTGCTTTAATACCATAAAAAATGAGTATCCTGGTTTAGGCGGAACCTATGAAGTAGTGCACCATACACAGTTTTTAAAAGAGCTGGTAGATGAGGGCAAGATCAGCTTAGAGGGTGGAACATACAAAGGAAAACGAATTACTTACCACGATCCTTGTTATTTGGGAAGGGCTAATAATGTCTATGAGGCACCCAGAGAGCTTATTAAAAAGCTCGATGCCGAATTGGTGGAGATGAAAAATTGCAAGTCAAGAGGTTTGTGTTGTGGCGCTGGTGGTGCCCAAATGTTCAAAGAAGCCGAAAAAGGAGATAAGGAAGTAAATATAGAGCGAACCGAACAAGCTTTGGAAATAAAGCCGGAGATCATCGCGGCAGCATGTCCTTTTTGTAATACCATGATGACAGACGGGGTGAAAAACAAAGAGAAAGAAGCTTCCGTGGCGGTTATGGATATTGCCGAACTCCTGGCAAGGGCACAAGATCTTTGATCTTCATTTATTTTGGAATGATTTTGGTGAAGAAAGAAGGTGAAAGAATGTTTAAAATTAATCTAAGAAAGAGAAATGATAGCATCGTTTAGTGAATTACCCGATTCGGCCAGAATATGGGTTTATCAATCCAACAGAAATTTTGCGGAGGAGGAATTAAAAGAGATCAGCGACTTACTAGTGCAGTTCTTAACGCAGTGGACGGCTCATGGAGCTGCCCTTCAGGCTGCTTTTGAGATCCGATATAACCGTTTTATTGTAATTGGGTTAGATCAATCTAATGCCTCTGCTTCCGGTTGTTCTATAGATGCCTCAGTTCACTTTATCCAGAGTTTGGAAAAAAGATTTGGGGTAGAACTTATGGACAGGATGAATGTTTCCTTTAAACAAGGCGACTATATCACCTATAAATCCATGGCCGATTTTAAGAAAATGGCCAAGGCAAAGGCAATTTCCAAAAACACCATCGTTTTTAACAATCTTGTAGCCAATAAGCAGGAATATTTGGAACATTGGGAGGTACCGGCCTCAGAGAGTTGGCATGGCAGGTTTATTTAGTCTAGTCACCACAAAAACAGCAGTATGGGTCAATACCACCTACCAAAAAATGAGCCTGGAGGAAAAAATAGGACAGCTATTCATGGTCCTTGTTGCTTCAGATCAGAATAAGTCGGCTACTGATAAGATCAAAACACTGATTGCAGAAGAACATTTGGGGGGCATTATTTTTTCAACCGGAGGCCCGTTAAGACAGGCGAAACTTACTAATGAATATCAGGCACTGTCAAAAATACCGCTTCTTATAGGGATGGATGCTGAATGGGGTCTGGCGATGCGATTAGATTCAACTTTTGCATATCCCTGGAATATGACCTTAGGTGCAATTAAGGATAGTACTATTGTTGAACGAGTGGGGTATCGCATAGGGATGCATGCCCGGAGATTAGGTGTTCATATCAACTTTGCCCCGGATGTTGACATCAACATCAACCCAAAAAACCCAATAATCGGGAACAGGTCCTTTGGGGAAAACAGAGTAAATGTAGCTCAAAAAGGTGCAGCCTTTGTTCGTGGAATGAACAGGGCAGGTATTCTTAGTAGCAGCAAACATTTTCCGGGCCATGGAGATACAGCTGCAGATTCGCATAAAGAACTGCCTGTAATTCCCTTTGAAAGAGACAGATTAGATAGTATTGAATTATATCCATACAAGAGGCTTATAAAAGAGGGTGTCTCGAGCGTGATGGTGGCCCATTTAAATGTGCCGGCTATAGAGCCAGATGAAAAAAGGCCGTCTTCACTTTCAAAAAATATTATTACCGGCGTATTAAAAAAGGAGTTGGGTTTTCAAGGACTGGTCTTTACCGATGCCCTGAATATGAACGGAGTAGCTACATTCGCTCCTAATGGCGGTAGTGACCTGGAAGCGTTTTTAGCGGGGAATGATATACTATTAATGCCTAAAGATCTGGAGGCTGCCAGATTGGCTATTAGAACTGCCTATGATACGGGGATCATCTCAGAAACGAGATTGTCCACTTCTGTGAAAAAGATGCTGATGGCAAAGTATAAAGCAGGACTGCATAAATATCAGCCTATAGAGGTGGAAAACCTTTATGAAGATCTTAATACCATAGAAGATGATCTTTTATACGAAGAGGCCATTGAAAATGCCATTACGGTGCTTAGGAATGAGGTTGATCTCTTGCCTATCAAGAATCTGGAGAACAAGAAAATAGCCTATGTGGCTATGGGCGATGTTTCCGGGGAACCATTTTATAAGGCATTACAAAATTATACAGAGGTCGTACAGGTAGAGGGCAAGGATATTAGTACCCTTAAAAAGAAATTATCTGATTTTAATGTGATCATTGTGGGTTACCATAAAAGCAATGACAGTCCATGGAAGGCCTATAAATTCTCAGAAAAGGAGATCTATTGGCTGAATGAACTCGCCAGCGAACGAACTTCTAATTTAATATTAGCTGTCTTTGCCAAGCCTTATGCACTCTTAGACCTTGTTAATTTTGAAGGATTAGACGGTTTGGTTGTTGGGTATCAGAATAGTGAGATCGCACAGGAGAAAACAGCAGAATTGATCTTTGGGGCTATCCCGGCGAAAGGCAAATTACCGGTGTCGCTGGGAAATACATATCCTGTAGGCTATGGTGTTTCCGGGAAATCTCTTGGTCGATTAGGATATAGCATTCCAGAAAGAGTAGGTATAGATAGTAAAAAATTAACCCAGGTAGATGAATTGGTTCAAAATGGACTAGATTCTTTGATGTTTCCCGGTGCACAGCTGTTGGTAGCCAGAAAAGGAAAGGTCATTTACAATAAGAATTTCGGGAAACCAACCTATGATTCCAAGGATTCTACTTCATTCGATCATTTATATGACCTGGCTTCCCTGACAAAGATCCTCGCAACACTTCCCATGATCATGACCATGGAAGAGGAGGGAAAGATCTCGTTAAATGATACTTTTGGGGAGTTGATCCCAGCCTACGATACTACGGATCTTAAAGATGTAACTGTCCTGAAGGCTTTAAGCCATTATGGCCGCTTGCCTTCATGGATCGCCTTTTATTTAGCAACGCTAGATAAGGACAGAAAACCTTCCAAAGAATTCTATCGCAACAGACCGGATAATGGGTTTAGCATAAGAGTAACTAATAATCTGTATCTCACAGATGCCTATCAGGATTCCATTTACAATCGTATTGGGCGGCAATCCTTAAAGTCGAATCGGTATCGTTATAGCGACGTTACTTATTATGTTATGAAGAAATACATTGAAGAAACCTACAATGAATCGCTCGATAAGCTGGCAATGTCCAGGTTTTATGGACCTTTGGGAGTTAATTACACTCGCTTTAAACCTTTGGAACACTTTAAAAAAGAGAAAATTGTGCCTACGGAAATTGATAATTACTACCGGTATCAGACGGTTCAGGGCTATGTTCATGATATGGGAGCGGCTATGCAGGGTGGAGTAGGAGGGCATGCGGGATTGTTTAGCAATGCGAATGATGTAGCCAAGATCATGCAGATGTATTTACAAGGCGGGTATTATGGCGGTGACCGTTTTTTACAAGCCAGAACTATTGAAAAATTCAATAAATGCTATTTCTGCAACAATGATGTTCGCAGGGGGGTTGGTTTTGACAAGCCACAGTTAGAAGAGCACGGGCCTACCTGTGGATGTGTCTCCAGAAAGAGCTTTGGACATAGTGGTTTTACAGGGACCTATACCTGGGCAGATCCTGAGAAGGAGCTGGTTTACGTATTTTTGTCGAATAGAACCTATCCAACGGCCTCGAATAATCTTTTGATAAAATCGGAATTGCGTACTCGTATTCAGCAGGCAATTTATGATTCCATTATCAATTAGGAAAAAAATTAAACCGTAATTTTACAGCTATGAAGATCGCTATAGTATGCTATCCTACTTTTGGTGGGAGTGGGGTTGTGGCCACAGAACTGGGAATTGCGCTGGCTAACAGAGGTCACGAGATCCATTTTATTACGTACAAACAGCCAGTTAGGCTAGAATTACTGGGGAATAACATCCACTTCCATGAGGTACATGTGCCCGAATATCCCTTATTCCATTATCAACCTTATGAATTGGCCTTATCAAGTAAATTGGTAGATACCATCAAATTATACGGGATAGAATTGTTGCATGTGCATTATGCCATCCCTCATGCATATGCGGGCTATATGGCTAAAAAAATATTGGAGGAAGACGGGATCTATATCCCAATGATCACGACCTTGCACGGTACGGATATCACCCTGGTGGGGAACCATCCTTTTTATAAGCCTGCGGTTACCTTTAGTATCAACAAATCGGAGGTGGTAACGAGTGTATCGGAAGATTTAAGGCAAAAGACGCTCGACTTTTTTGAAATTGACAAGGAGATTGAAGTGATCCCTAATTTTATAGATAAACGGAAATACAGTTCAGAATTTACAGATTGTCAGCGTTCTTTGATGGCCGGTGAAAATGAGAAGATAATTACTCATATCAGTAATTTTAGGAAGGTGAAGCATATTCCGGATGTCATTAAGATATTTCATGGTATTCAGAAGGAGATACCGGCGAAATTGATGATGGTAGGAGAGGGACCAGAAAAGGAAAAGGCCGAACTATTATGTGAAGAACTGGGCATCATGGACAAGGTAATGTTCCTGGGTCAGAGTTCTGAAATAGACCGTATTCTGTGTTTCTCAGATCTGTTATTATTGCCTTCTAAATCAGAGAGTTTTGGTTTGGCAGCTTTAGAGGCGATGATCAATAAGGTACCGGTGATATCTAGTAATACAGGGGGGATCCCTGAGGTGAATATACAGGGAGTAACCGGATTTTTAAGTGATGTGGGGGATGTAGATGACATGATCAAGAATTCCCTGTATATTTTAAAAGATCCAAAAACCCTCGAGACTTTTAAAATGAAC
>NZ_CAMYKH010000114.1 GCF_947258935.1 uncultured Muriicola sp. | reverse complement strand
GCTTCGAGAAACTGGCCGTGCATGATTTACCCAGAATCTCGACTTCGAACCCCGCTGCCGCTGTGTCGACCCTGGCTTTTATAAAACCCAGGGCCAGGCGGTTTCGCGAAACTCTTTCTTTATCTTGGTGGAATAGGGAAAATAGGATCTGAATTCTTCCTATACTCATTAACAACGTGCTAATCCACTTTGGCTACGCGATTTAGTCGATAAATTGTTTGGTCGCTGGGATTGCATCTGCCAGAGCTTCAAGTCCGCGGTTGTTATAACTTTGCTTCATCATTTTGACCGCTTCTCCAACCAGCACCTCGAAACAGAAATCCAACTATTCGTGTCCACTAGCTGACCAGAGGCTGCGCGCATCCATCAGGGCCAAAATCACCACCATAGATATGTAACGACATACCGTAGCTATCTCCCGGGTTTTCGATGTAGTGCATGACGTCCGCTGGCAGATCGATGACTTCCCTTTTTTGCAACTCAAGGTTCCTGTTGGCTTTATTCCAGTACCAGTTTCATCTGGTTCGAAAATAGTGCCTACTTCTTCACCTTCGGGCTGGCCAATACAGGCAAATAACGTGTGATTGTGTATGCCACTCTGGAATCTCGGCGGGATGCGCGCGAATAACATAGTCAACTCTTCCGAGGCATGAACGATCATTTCTCTGATACTGGCACCGGGGATACCGCAGCCTGTAGTATCTTAATAATGTCATTGGGGTCATTTCTCTGCATCATCTTTTCTAGATACTGTTTTGCATCTAGGCCGCGATCATCGGACTCGTTCATGGCTTTTTTCAGCCCAGTGCGAGTTCATCAAAATTAAAATTTGTCATGGCAGAAATTTTAATCATTTCAACACCACAGGAAATGCCTCTATTTCAGCAGCCACTTGGTGATGGATCTCAATGGGGTATCAGTCTGACTTAAGCAGTACAACCCAAATAGATGGGTTAGCGCAATCATTTATCATTGGCAAATCATTTCTAGGCAACGGTTCATGCGCGCTGACTTTAGGGGGTAACATCTTTTTGGGACACAGACTTGAGAGTGATTTAAACCTGATCGATTGCAATAAGAAAGGAGCTACAGATTTTGCTTTTCATGTAAATAATCCAGAAAAATGCGATGTAGTAAGCTTTAATAAAAATGGTGAAACCATAGGCTTAGAGGAACAACCCAATAATCCGAGATCACAATATGCTATCACTGAATTATTTTTTTACGATAATCAGATAGTTGATTTTGCTTATGATTTAAAACCATCAAAACGCGGTGAACTTGAAATTACCGATATTAACAAACAATATCTCGATTTAGGGCAACTACAGGTCAATATCATGGGCAGAGGTTAAAAATTGCATGCCCCCAAGGAAATAGCTTTGCACCTTGAGTTAATAAATATCGAGCCACTTGAAAAATAACTGAGTCATTGTAGAACAGTTATGTTAAATACTTGCTTAACCTGATCGAATGAGAGTTTGTCAGAAGCCGGGTAATAACAATCATGCTCACACTAATATGGATATCTAAAAAATTCTAAGAATACGTATAAAGCGCCATGGAAAATAATATAGCCCTAATAACCAAAAACCATAAAAATGCAATTTTAATTTATATAGTTTTTATCTTTAGCTTCCTTCTTTTATTACTCCAATCCATTCAACCTATTCATCCCTTTGATGAGTTTTTTTACTTGCAAGCTGGTAAAGACTATCTGGAAAAGGGGCTCTCACCTTGGATTGATCATTATAGCTTCACGTTTTTTGGTGAGAAAATAAAGTACTTTCCAGTCTTATACGGGATAACTTTCGCAAGTATCGTGAGCTACCTCGGCTTAATATTTGGTTATCAATTTTTCTTGGCATTGCATCTTTTCATCATTCTAACTGCACTGTTCGTTTATACCAAAAAAATCGAGTGTAGTTGGCAGGTCACATTACTGATAGTACCCATTTTATTGTATTTTCTGCTACTCCGAATTAACCCTAGACCAGAGTTGCTTGGTAATGCTCTGATTATTGTCTGTTTGATGCTCTATTTTAAAGCGCGAAGTAATTTCAGTTATCAGAATTTAATTCTAATCTCTTTAGTATTGCTCTTTTGGGTTAACTGGCACACCCCTATTTTTGGATACATTATTTTCTTTGCTTTATTCGTAGACAAGTTCTTTGACAAAGTCTTCAAGAGGGGGGAGTCATTTACCTGGAAATTTTGGACCTTCTGGGGAATCATTATTTTCTGTATTGGCTTTATTCATCCAAATGATGGTCATTTTTTTATTGAGCTAATTTTTTTTGGTGGAGACGATTGGAGTAGCATAGTCCATGAGTTTGTACCAGTAGATTCGGAATATTTTTATCGATTTCAATATAATTTGCTTTTGTTTGGAGCTGCTATATCAATCATTTTCTTTACGATAAAAAAGCAATATGGCCTAATTTTTATTATTCTGATTTTAATTGCAGTTTCGGCACTGATGCACCGGTTACTTACTCAGTCGTCGATTATAATTTTGTTGTTGTTGATGTATGTACTTAGTCATCAGGACAGCAAAAACTTTATTTCATCCTTAAAGCCATTAATTCAAAAGCTACTTTCCTTTACCTGGGGAGTAATAATTTTGTTTGCTCTTATAGGGTTAACTAACACAGGCATACAGCTATTATCTACTAAAGGTCTTAGTCAATTAAAGGAAAATTTATATCCCGTAGAAACTGTAAATTACCTAAAGCTGAACAAGAAACAGGGGCATGTTTTCAATGACTTTGGACTAGGTGGATATAATATATATAACCTTCCGTCAGGTTTTAAGGTCTTTTGGGATGGTCGCTTAAATCTTCTTTACCCTTTTAATTTTGCCAAAAAGTATTTAGAGGCCCAAGAAAATTTTGCAAATGTATTCAGTAATGAAGTCGATAATTATCAAATAGATTATGTCATACTAAAAATAGACCAAAATGATTACTTTATCGTTACTCAGCATAAGGACTATTTTCTTGAATACGTAGGCAAGACTTTTTTTCTTTTTTCAAAAAAATCTGATAATCAAGAAAACAACCTAAAAGTGAGTAGTAAGTTATCTTTATTTCCTATGTGCTGGGAATCGTCATTACATGAGGATATTCTAGAGGAACAGAAAAAAACACAATCAGTTATATTCCCTCGAAACTCAAGAATGAAACGGTTATTTTCTGTAGTGAGTAATTATGATTTGCATGAAAACAAATTGGATGCTTTCAATCAAAATTATATTCAAAGTTTAAAGGGAGATGCAGAAAAACGGTTGCTTGCCTATATGGCTATAAAATCAAAGGAATATTCGCCCGCCATGTTTTTATTTTCAACATTAGAAACTCGGGAGAATCGAGATTTGCTAATGTTAATTGCTGCCATGCTTAAAGCAGGGGAGCTTGAACAGGCGATGGAGCTAATAACCATTTTATCTTCTTCTGAGAAAATGGCTAATCTTGATCGAAAGTCATTAGTTCCTTTTGAAAAGGCCATACTATTAACGCTAATAGAGCAGTCAAAAGGACAATTAAATTTTAGTCCTGAGGAGAGCAAGTATATCGAGGAGCTAAAAAATAATTTTCAATCTGAGAACTTTAATTTTAGTCTGCCTTTAAAATCAATTTTTCCTGAAGCAGGGTGTAAGAAACTTTTTTCAACTTGATGGCTGATTTTTCTTATCGGTTTTGGTTTTATTTATTGCTAAAAAAATTTTTAATGACAGTAACGACTCGATTTTGATCTTTTTCCGTTATTGCGTAGTAGACAGGAATTCGGATTAAGCGCCCTCTTATTCGATCAGTTACTGGAAGGGTGTCGCCTGCCCCGCATATCTCACCGATTTGCTACTGTGGTCGCTGCAAAGCGCTCGCTACGGAATACGGTGAGATATGCGGGCTAATTGCCAGTCTGGCCTCAAATAGCTAGCTACGAAGAGCTTCGAGAAACTGGCCGTGCATGATTTACCCAGAATCTCGACTTCGAACCCCGCTGCCGCTGTGTCGACCCTGGCTTTTATAAAACCCAGGGCCAGGCATTGCCCGAGGCGAAACCCGGTGCCGCCGGAGCTGACGTAACCGACACATTCGTCCCTGTACAGGATGGGATCGCCCGCCATGGGATCAGCATCCTCATTGTCGACGACGAGCCTTACCTAGCTCGCTAGATCTTTGACTACAAGCGCAAAAGCGTGCACAAAAAAATCGCCCAAATACCTGAGAAATACACCCAAAACGCGCAAAAGCGCAACCGAGGAGGATGACCACAGGCCAGCCGTAGGTGCGCAGCACAGAACGTGCAGTACAACCTCTCCAGGCGCGCTATCTTTTAGCCCTTGAAGGTCAGCGACTTCTGATGATTTGTGTGTGTGTTCAAACGGTGATCCCAGTTCGGCACTTTCCTTTTATACACCGCGATTAATAATTGTATATGTGGTATACTTAATTTAATTTGTTGTTCTTTCTACGTTTGTTAACTCAGCGTAGCATCAATCGCATCATTTCTATCGTCGCCACCTAAATTCTGGCTTCGCAGTTCTCGCAACGTAACATTGTTCATCTAGATTCTGTAACTGCTATACATTTACGCTGCGCTGTTGTTGTCTGCTGATTCTAGCGCTTTGCCGACAAAATTCTCTATCTACTTGATATCAAACAAGATTATCAAGTATCACTTTTTGGATCACTATGTCTACAGACCATGCAGAATTACGAGAGCTACAACCAACTATTCTTTCCTTCGTAAAAGATCTCCCCAACTTGTGTTCGCTTGCGGGACTGGCTTGCACAATATTATCGATTTACTTCAGCATTCTGGGCATTTATTACGCAGCAATGATTGGCATGATCTGGGCCGTTGCTTTTGACTGGGCGGACGGGCTTATTGCACGAAGAATGAAAGGGCGGACAGGGGACGATCGAGTTTTTGGCGGCCAACTTGACGTATTAATCGACATTGTAAGCTATGGTGTCGCGCCGGCCGTTCTTCTGCTAAGTTTTGGAAAATTCGATCCTGTATTTCTGGTAGGCGCTTTCTTAATGCTCGCAGCGAGTGCGATACGGTTGAGTTATTTCAGCACATTCGGTCTTTCTGATGGATCGAAATACACAGGCCTAGCTCTCGATAACAACAATATAATTCTGGTTTTCATATTTTTATTTGAAAGTGTTTTGAGTCAGGGAATTTTTTCGGTCGTTCTTTATGCCAGCGGTATAGGACTAGCGATCCTGAACGTGTCCCAGATCAAGACACCCAAACTTTCTGGAAATCCGGTCAATGTTTATATTCTTGCGATTTATACGCTAGGAATGACAGGTTTTTATGGCTGGAAACTTTTATAGAAAATCGACGAGATTGAAAAGGCACAGCAACAAAAATTACTTTAAATTGCGGAGCTAAATAGCACAATGATTGTATATACGGTAGGTACTTTTGATTTATTACATGTAGGACATCTTGCTTTATTAGAGTACTGTGGGACACTTGGTGATGTCGTAGCAGTTGGTGTCGCCTCCGACAAAGTGGTGAATTCCTACAAGCCCAATGTACCTGTTATTCCCCTTGATCAACGAGTGGAAATGCT
>NZ_CAMYKH010000113.1 GCF_947258935.1 uncultured Muriicola sp. | reverse complement strand
TCTTCTTGAACAGTTCCTTCTGTTTTGGTGAAAAAACTTGTGACAGTGCGTGTTCCAGAGAAAATTCCACATATTTTTCTTTTATTCGTCTGTCTTTTTCGGCCTTTTTCTCATAATAAAGCTCAAACATTCCTTTCAAACGTTGTGGATCAAATTCTGTATCATTACATTTTAGAGTTTGGTTATGAACCAAACGGTTCCTCCATGTCTTGACCATATCTTTATCTTCTTCGGAAAGGTTTTTTTAAGCTTGTTCCACCATGAAAACGATAGGTGATAAAGCGAGAACAGGGCTCCGGACAATAGCATCAATTTGTGAAATTGGTCTCTCTGTTCTTTTGTCGTCAATTGCTGTTTGACCTGTTCTGGTGCAAACTGATGACTTTCTCCCGCCTTTGCAAGCAACACAGGAAAACCTTCCCAAAGCCGGGTATCATGGCTTTTAACTACCTCAGCCAAGGTTTCGTTGACATCCGGTTCTTCGCTTGTCTCAAACATTGGAAAGCCGAGTTTCGATACGCTGGTCAAAAGTTTTCTGTCAGTCATAAAGCCCCTTCTCTCGTAACAATCCCAGGAAATGATCGATATTTGGCCTTAATCGATCTTCAGCCACGTCGTAGCTAACCATTTCATAAAAATGGTGGATAAGTCTTTTTATATCAATTTCTTCTTGTCGAGCCTCGGCCAATCCCAGGCAGTCTTCGAAATCAACGCTGGTTCCTCTATTTTGAGAGGCAATGTCTTTTGCCGATACCATTAGCCCCGAGAAAGCTAACATCTGGACCGCCAGAGGCGAGCCGTAAAATTATTAACTATGTGAAGCCGTTCCACTTTCCTGAGCATCGAAAACTTGACGCTCTCTACTATTCGATCGATTTGTATTTATTTGTTCAAATTATTGTTAATATATATACATAAATTTGTACTTAATAGCACAAATATTTTTTGACGTAGCTATAGATCTTTTGTGGCTTTCGAAATTTGGGATATCTGCGCTATTTCTTGAAATCATGATTTGACACTCGAACCGAAGATTCGATAAGTTGCATATACCCATTTGGTATCTGCAATAATTTTATTTAGTGTGAAAGTTGTTAGTTTCTCAATGTATATGTAATCCGAATTTCCTTATATAAATTTAATCACAAATACGATGGTGGGCTGAAATCGGCTATTTTTTATTCCGCCTTGGTGTTTGTTATATAGACGTCTTGATAGCATCCTTCATATGGGGCGTAAAATTGACGCCAATCGAATATCAATGTTAGGCGGTGCAATACTGCAGATAGAAAAGAGTCTTGTATGAGCTTGTTAAAAAGAATGCTAATTCAGAGCAAAAAACCTAGTGGGCGATTTGGTCGATTTCTCGCTAGGGGAATGAATTTTGGGCATTCCGGTCTCACGAGATGGGGTTTAGGCTTTATCGACATCGTAAGTGATATAGACGCACTTGACATTGGATGTGGCGGTGGAAGGACTGTTGAGCGACTTGCAGGAATCGCTACAGATGGCAAAGTCGTCGGCATTGACTATTCGCCAGATGCTGTTGTAGTGGCCTCGAAAAAGAATCGTGCGCTTATTAACGAAGGACGAGTGGAAATATTTCAAGAGACTGTCTCTTCGATGAGATTCAGCGATGGTGCTTTTGGTCTCATCACCGCTTTTGAGACCCACTATTTCTGGCCAGATTTTCGTAATGACCTCAAAGAGGTTCATCGAGTTACGAAGCAAAACGGACAACTCCTTATCGTGGGAGCCGTTTATAAAAACAAAAAATACGACCGCAGAAATCAGCGTATTGTAGATGCCATTGGAATGACGTATCTAAGCATCGATGAATTTCAAGAATTATTGGAAGGTGTTGGGTACTCGGAATTTAATGCACTTGAGGATAAGAATAAAGGATGGTTCGCCGTCAAATGCATAAAACAAGAAGGGGGCACCGCCTAACAATTCAATTAACCAAAGCTTTTTAGGACCTTAATATTGTTGTGATATCATATTATGATATCTGCAATTTTGGCAAAATACAGATTATCTCAATATATCTGTACTCCCTGTTATTTGATTTTTAGGCATATATTTTCAATTTTCTATATCGAAATTTTCACATACCCTAATAGTAAGATCTGTTTATAATAAAAAACGTGCCTGTGCAGGACTACAAAAGGCTGAATGGCCTTCACTTGAGTCATGCGTCAATATAGAGTAGAATTATAATAGTGGTTCAACTTTTTAAGAAAATCGTCTACTAACGAGAAGCTGGATAGTACATATGTTATGTAAGATCAAGAAGGGGAATGTGATGTTTCCGAACAAACCAATCATGAAATTGAACCATCGGCTGACCAGTATTGTGTTGATTCTAATTGGAGCCGTGGTTGGTCTTATCTGCTTATCTTGTGGAGTCCCGAAGACGAACCAGATGGGAGATTCAGGGGACGAACATTTGTACGGAGAAGGCATTGAAGATGTGCCGGAAGAAATCGCCAACGAAATACTAAGTATAGAGAGAAGGGGGAAAGAACTGTATCAAAATGAGTGTGCGGCCTGGATCGCGACAGATATGCTATTCGCATCCAATCCGGATAAAAGTAAACTTGGAGTCTGGTTCACAGAGAAAGAGGGCGATAGGTGGTACGTTTATTTCGGTCAATACATTGAGGAAGTTAAGAAATTCAAAGCCGGTTATGTATATGTTTGCACCGAGAGATGTAATTGCCAGCGTGCAGATGTAAATCATCAAACAGAAAATACTAATCAATTTGCCGCTGCAGTAGTAAACGCAAGGCGTATTCTTAAAAAACATATACCATACAACGTTAATGTATTGAGAGAGTTAGATTCAACCATTACCGTTTATTTGACACCTGGAAACGCAGACCCTAACGTTGTTTTGCTAGGAGGTGACTACAAGATAACACTATCTGCAGATGGATCGCAGGTTCTAAATATTAAGAAACTGCACCATACGATTCTTAAAACGCCATCACAGATAGACGGCAAAAAGGGTCGTTCGGTTGGGCATTTGCATGTTACATCGGATCTTCCATCAGCAACGGACGTTGCTTTTATCCTACTTAATCCACATCTTGCTCCACATCTTGTTTGGACAGAATTCTGGACAACAAGGATCGATGCCAATGGCAAGGTAGTTGTTGTAGATCGCCCTGCCTGGGTCATGCGTATTGAAGGTAGGTATTTTATAGACAATTTGCCTGATCAGTGGGAAGGCTGGTTGCCCCTTGCAGACGGCGGGTCTGCTAAATATAAATTAAAAATTGCCAAAATTGATGGAAACAAGGTTCAATTAACTGGTTTTCGTGGAACAGATACTTTAGGCAACGGCTATGATGAAGTATATGGGCACGTAGAAAATTCAACTTTATTCCTTACATGGCCAATTGCTGGGGGAGGTCAATGCAAAGACGAATTAAGAATCACAAAACTTAGTGATGATCCTGCAAGACTTGTTGTGCAAACTCAATGTAAAGGTTGGGAGGCGAGGTTCCACCTTAAAAAAATTGACAAAGCCATCTCTGATTACAATAAAGCCATAGAGATAAATCCAAGAAATGGTACGGCTTACTTCCATCGGGGACTTGCCTATTATGATAAAGGCCAGTATGACGATGCCATTTCTGATTATAGTAAGGCCATAGAGATAAACCCGAAGTATGGGGAAGCTTACAATAATCGGGGTTTGGCCTATAGAGAAAAGGGCCAGTTTGATAAAGCCATATCTGATTACAACAAGGCCATAGAACTAAAATATGTTGAGTCCTACATAAATCGGGGACTTCTATATTATAGTAAAGAAGAATATGACAAAGCCATTTCTGATTATAGCAAAGCGATAGAGCTAATAAATCCAAAATCTGCTGTAGATTATCGAATGCGTGGATATGCCTATTACCTTAAAGGCTGGATAGACGAGGCCATCTCTGATTACAACAAGGCAATGGAGCTAGATCCAAAAAATGCTACGAATTACCATTATCGGGGTCTGGCTTACAGATCATTAGCCCAGTATGACAAAGCCATCTCTGATTATGACAAAGCCATAGAGCTAGATCCAAAAAATGCTGAGACTTACCGCCGGCGGAAGGAAGCATATAATAGAAAAAAATTCCAGGAGTCTTTGAAATAGGTCAATAAAAATAAACCCTGATAGCTTCCGATTGGTTTGCTTTTGATTTTCACAAAATTTGCTTTTCAAAAATTGCGATTTCTCCAACGCCCACCAAGTATTTGAATGCATCTAAACCTTGTGATACTGTAAACATATCACAGG
>NZ_CAMYKH010000112.1 GCF_947258935.1 uncultured Muriicola sp. | reverse complement strand
TTTCATGTCTTGCGTTTTATATATATAAAACGCAAGCACAAGGCATTCACAGGGTTGCCGTTCGCTGAAAAACCCTTATTTTTCGGTATCTGGCAAGAATCTGGGTAAAGTGTAAAAAAACATCGGTGAATGTACACAGCCCCCAAAACAGCTTACCGAAAAAAGAGGGTCGTTTATCGGTAGATAATCTTTTAGATAGAACCTTACAATAGGTATTTCTTCTCATTTATATCCTCTCATCTATTTTCAAGGTCCCGAAATTGACTGAGAATTTACTACATTTAATTTCCGGTCCTTTTTGGATCGAAATACATCAATATTCACAGACTAAACAACGTACAAGGGATAATAAATCTAATTCTATAATACATATGAAATTTAAACTTCTGGAAGAATTCAAGGAATTTGCAGTAAAAGGAAATATGATAGACATTGCTATTGGTGTGATCATCGGTACTGCCTTTAACAAGGTGGTTGATGTACTCGTTAAAGAGATCTTCCTTCCCCCGCTGTCTTTCCTAACAGATGGTATCAATTGGGAAAACAAGAAATGGATCATACGGGAGGCTGTTACAGCCAATGGGGTTAGCAGCACAGAGCAGATCGCTATTGGCTATGGTAAATTGATAGAAGCTACCTTCGATTTTGTGATTATTGGGTTAACCGTCTTTCTGGTAGTCAAGTTTATGAATTCTCTACGTAAACAATCTCAGGATCCAAAGGATGCCACCGTTTCTACCCCCAAGGACATTGAGTTATTGAACCGTATTACGGAATTGCTGGAAAAGCAGGTTGAACTTGCCGAGCAAAAAAAATCCTGAACCCAAGCAGAGCTAAAGGACCCCACCAACTCAGTTGATAGAATACGCTACCACCTAACTCAATTGCCTAATTAAATTCTTCAGAGGTATCTGTCAACGCCTCCGCACCGAAAACCTGCCTACCTGATAGGTAGGAAAAATAATCCGCTATCGCATACTTAATAGCTTTTGACCGTAAAACCGAAGGTTAAAATCCGATCCTCCTGTTTTTGGTTTTCTATGACCAGACTTTCAAACGTATTGAGGTAGTTAATTTTAAAGTCCAGAAACTTCCATAGAGGCAATTCCAGGCCAATATCTGACCGCCAGCGATAGTTATCACTTTCCTGTAAAGATGGCTGATAATAACTCTCATGACTTAAAATTAATTTGCCTTTGATCAATTCATATTTTCCATAGATCCAGATGGTGCCTCTTAAAGTATTGATAATAGGGTCACCGTTGTAATTGCTGCGATTAAAAGTAGCCTGGGAGAAATCGGTTCGTTCATATTCGCTGGAAATAGAAAATTTAAGCCAATGATTTTTTTTGTTCAGCACTTGAAAGGTTACGCCAGCACCCACCAGATAACGCCGGTCTATTTTCCTTCTAAAATTAGTGCTTACAAAACCCAGAAGAAGAGGGTAAATTTTTCTATCGGGATTGAGATACAGAAAGTTGAGGCTTAAGATATCTTCATCTGCTTTTTCCTTCCCAAATTCCTGGTATACATAGGAGTTATTGGTTTTAAAAACCCAATTCTTAAAAGGAATAAAACTCAAATCCGATTTTGCCCTGAAGATCAGGGTTTCTACATTCCCACCCTGCCAAAACCCGGTTAAAGAAAGGTTGGCCTTTATCTTTAGGGTGTCGCTCTCGTTGATCTGAGCAAAAAGTACTATTGGAAAAAATAAGAGAAAATAGAATAGCTTATTCAGTGCTTTTGACATAAAATCAGAACTTATTTAATGGCAAAAATATAGGTATTTCTGAATTCTCGGCAGAAGTAGCTTACAAGCTGTACTCTATTTTTTAAAATTTAAGCAGGAACAGCAGCATGGGATCCGGGCAGTTTTGGGCATAAAAGTCAACTTCCGAGGTTCTACAGACCCCCGGATAATCCCCTTTTTTTCCCTGCAGGTCTATGATGAGTTGAAAATGCAGATGGGGAGCGTAATTTACATTTTCCTCCGGTGTCCCCAGGGTGGCCAGCACCTCGCCCTTTTTAAATTCTTTTCCGACATACAATCCGTCCATAGACTCCAGGGATAGATGCCCGTATAAACTATGAAAAACAATCCCATTTAGGGTATGCTGTAAAATAATGGTAGGGCCATAATCCCCTTGTACTGCATTGTTTTGAAAACTATGCACTTTCCCGTCCAATGGAGCCACTACTTGGGTACCTGCAGCAGACCAAATGTCGACCCCCAAATGCATATCCCTCCGCTCCTCCCCGGCCGCAAAATTAGCATTACTACGGTATAAATTTCGTTTTTCGAGATATCCCCCATAGCCCACTGCAGACCTATTCCTTTCTAGAACACTGTCTATATATGTCTGACAGGCCGTGGGATCTGAGATGTCTATACCTTTTAAATCCGGGTTAGTGACCGATAGATCTACCGGGGTATATTTCTCCATGGGAATGTTAGGATCCAGGACCCTAGTGGGTTGTAATTTGCTAAGGTATTGTAAAATGGTTTTCAAAACTGTTATTAATTGCTGACGGTAAGATAAGCGTTCGGCATAAGTTTGCCAAGAATAGAATTAACACGGATTTAACCCCTTTTTTGGAAAGTATTTATACCTTTTGCCGACTAACGCGTAAAAAATAATGAAAGTATTTCAAGCCACCTTTATAGCCATCATATCCCTGGTCACTTTTAGTTGCCAGACGAAAGCCAAAACTCCTGAACAAGCTAGCGAACCAATTGCTCAGGCAGAAAAGCTCAGTGAAGCCGAGCTGCAGCAATACGAAACTGCCTATTTTGCCAGTGGCTGTTTCTGGTGTGTAGAGGCCATTTTTGAGAGCGTAAAAGGAGTAAAAGAAGCCGTTTCCGGCTATGCGGGCGGATCAGAGGATAATCCTACCTATGAAGATGTAAGTTATGGAAAAACAACTCATGCAGAGGTTGTGGAGGTATACTACGATCCTAATGAGGTTTCGTTTTTTGAACTGGTACAAGTCTTTTTTGGCTCGCACGACCCTACAACCCTCAACAGACAGGGACCAGACCGAGGTCCGCAATACCGTTCCATTGCCTTTTATAATAGTGATAAGCAAAAGCAGGTCATAGAAGGATATATAAAGGCCCTGAATGAAAGTAAGGTGTACGACCAGCCTATTGTTACAGAAGTAATGCCATTTACAACCTTTTGGAAGGCCGAGGAATACCACCAGGACTATGAACGAAAACACCCCAACAATCCCTATATCACAAATGTTTCCGTTCCAAGATTAAACCAGTTTAAGAAAAACTTCCATGACTATCTGAAGAAAGATGTACATTAGGTAGTTATAAAATTTAAGAAAAACCGATTCCTTCGAATCGGTTTTTTTGTGGGTAGTCATAAGATATATCTACATCATAAAAAGAATGGGAATAAATTCCTGGCCCGTTTTAAAATTTGTACTAAAAAGGTTACAAATACAGAGGAATTTGTATCTTTCAATGACCATAGTAACCCCAGATCTATGACGAACGAAATGCCAATGGGCTACCTAACCCCATTTGCTTGTGCATTCCTTTTGACCATAGAGCGCTTTAATTTGAATCATATGAAATATGCAATCTTACTTTGTGCTTTATTTTTTTTGGTTGCCTGTAACGGCAAGAAAGAAAAAGAGGACCATCAACTCCTGATAGTTAAAAAAACCACGACTCCTCCCACCCTGGATGGTAAGGCTAACGACAACTGTTGGAATCTGGCAACCTGGCACCCACTAGACCAGAACTGGTTGGGCGAGGCTTATAGTTTTCAGGATTTTAATGGGCGGTATAAACTGAGCTGGGATGATGACTATCTCTATCTCATTGTCGAAATTACGGATGATATCCTCTATGATGCCCGTAAGGAACCCCTGAAATTATGGTGGGATGATGATTGTGTAGAAGTATTTCTGGATGAGGACAATTCAGGTGGCCTCCATCAGTTTAGTCACAATGCCTTTGCGTATCATATAGCCTTGGACGGAAATGTAGTAGATCTGGCTACAGACAGGGAACCCAGACTCTACAACGAACACATACAATCTGCCCGATCTACCATAGGAAAGCTTACTACCTGGGAAATGGCCATCAGGCTATATAACGACAAGTACAAGGATGAGGAAGTGAATGTGCCGGTGCCTTTAAAGCAAGGCAAGAAGGTAGGCTTTGCCCTGGCTTATTGCGATAATGATGGGAGTAAGGAACGGGAGAATTTCATTGGATCGGTCTTTGTTCCAGGAGAGGATAAGAATCAGGGATGGATCAATGCCGATATCTTTGGCACTCTGGTGCTTGAAGAGTAGGATTTATTTCAATACAATATTGCTGTAAGCACTGTGTAAGCTAAACGTCTTAGCAGTAGTTCCTTTTAGAGAATATCCTGTATGGAGCACTTCCTGCCCATTTTTGCTACTGCTAAGTGACCAGGAGGAGGGATAGTTAAATTCTGATCTAGTGTTTTTTGCTGTGACCGAAAATGGCGATGAAGGCATTACACATTGTAGCTCTCCGTTCTGAACCCTGATATC
>NZ_CAMYKH010000111.1 GCF_947258935.1 uncultured Muriicola sp. | reverse complement strand
ATACTGGTTGATTATACACATCCTTTTATTCATCATCTTGATGGCGTAGAATTAGATATGGATCCTAAGGATGGTGTTAGCCTGGGTGTTGAATTCAGGACCTCTTCACATGCTTTCCAACTCTTTATTTCGAGTTATCAGGGTCTTGTACCTCAAAAGAACATCATGTTTAATGAGAATAATTTTGGGGATGGGGATTTCTTAATTGGATTTAATATTACCCGTTTGTACAATTTCTAATCATATACGTGAACCAAATGACTCAAAAACCAAAAAAGGGGAAAGTAATTTCGCGAAGAGGCATTTTCCCTTTATTAGGAAGTTCCTTACTGCTCCCATTTTTAGGATATAATCAGGAAAATAAGCCCGAGAAAACAACCGAGGAAGAGGAATATGAGACCTTGTTGAAGCCAGATGGCACTATTGTAAAGGTAAAGGCAAGCACCCTGAAGAATTCCAAGGTCATTAAGAAAAATATACCCAATTCCACATTTCTGCAGTGGTTAGGGAAAAAGTTTTAAGTTCATCTACTAAAGAATGGAAGACAACACTAAAAAAACGAGACGTACTTTTCTGGACCGGGGCCTCAAGATCGGAATTGCCGGGGTACTGGGCGGCATAGGATTATCCAAACTTTCAGCCAAATTGAATGAAGGTAAAGCAGCCCCTAGCGGGGAGACCATGGAATTGATGACCACAGATGGCACCCTCATTGAGGTAGATACCTCAGAGGTCATGGAAGTTACACATAACCATCATCACAATATGGACTATAATGTTCGGGAAGGGATTCCCAACAGGAAGTTCGTTATGGTCGTAGATCTTGCTAAATGCAAGAATGCCTTAAAATGCCAATCCTCATGTAATAAGAACCATTATATAACCGGCGATAATGCATGGCTAAAGGTGTATAAAATGCAGGAATCACCAGATACTGCACCCTACTGGCTGCCAACTATGTGCCAGCATTGCGACAAACCTGCCTGCGTTACCGTATGCCCTGTAGACGCCACCTTCAAAAGGGAGTAGATGCCACTTTCAAAAGGGAAGATGGTTTGGTACTTATAGATAACGAACGATGCATTGGATGTCGATTCTGCATGGCTGCCTGCCCCTATTCTACACGTGTATTCAACTGGGGTGATCCTGGTCAGGAAGTTACCCTTAATTTAGATATGACAGGCTACGAGCCAACACCAGAATATGCCGGAAAACCAAGCTTAAAAGGTACGGTAGATAAATGCGATTTCTGCCCGCATATGGTGAAGGAGGAACAACTCCCCCACTGCGTTACCGCCTGTCCCAATGGAGTCTTTTATTTTGGAGATAAATATGAAGATACAGTAACGAACGGAGAGGAAACAGTCCGACTTAGCAAATTACTGGAAGATAAGTCAGGTTACCGTTTAATGGAAAGTCTGGGTACCGAACCAAGTGTATACTATCTGCCTCCGGTAGATCGTCTTGTAAATTATGAAGATGGTTTACCATTCTACAACGAATTTCAATCGGTTGAAAAACCAACAGAGGAATGAAAAACTTTGATGAAATAGTGCATGATCTGGCACCGCGTAAATTTGAAAGGCCAGGAATTATTTGGATTGTCTTTTTATCAATCCTTATTTTGATGGGTATTATCGCCTATATAGACCAACTTATACAAGGACAAGTGGTAACCAATATGCGCGACTATGCGCTTTGGGGTATCTATATCTCCAATTTTGTCTTTTTTGTAGCTACTAGTTTTGTAGGATCCGTTACCGTAGCAATATTACGTTTAACTAAAAATAGATGGAGAACGCCTCTGGTGAGGATCGCGGAGATCATTACCCTGGCCTGTATCATTATGGCAGGTATTACCATAACTATAGATATGGCAAGGCCCGATAGGTTATTGAACTTGTTTGTACATGCAAGATTGCAGTCGCCTATTACCTGGGATATCATTATTATTCCCACATTTATTGTAATAAGCATATTGCTACTTTATTTCCCATTGCTACCAGATTTTGCGATACTGAAAGATCATTTTGCTAAAACAAAACCCCGACTAAGCAAATGGTATGGGATTCTTTCACTAAAATGGACAGGAAGTCCCGCTCAAAAAACCCTGCAAAAGAAATCAATAAGATTAGTGTCTATCCTTATATTACTTGCCGGGATCTTATTGCAAACGATCGATGCCTGGTTGTTTTCTACCACTTACAGAACTGGATGGGATAGCACTAATTTTGCCCCATATTTTATATCCGGAGCTTTTGTTGCCGGTATAGGGGCCTTGATTACAGTCATTTATCTAGTAAGAATAAGGAGAAAACTCCAAGACTATATTACCGATTTTCATTTCGATAAAATGGGCAAAATGCTTGCGTTGGCATGCCTTGTATACATATACTTCAACATCAATGAATATCTCATGCCCCAATTTACAGCAAAGAAAGGAGAAGAAGTGCATTTGGAAACCTTGTTCACAGGGCATTATGCACCCTTGTTCTGGATTGTTACCATTGTAGGGTTAGTTTTGCCCACCATTGTTCTTATGTTTAAAAAAGGGCGAAAGCCACTACCCATGTTTATCATCGCAATTATTGTGGTGATTGGATCGTGGTGGAAACGCTATATTATAATTACGCCTACTTTACTAGAACCTTTTTTGCCCATACAAGGCGTACCAGAATCCTGGCATTCGTATTTTCCAAGCATGCATGAATGGATCATCACTTCTTCAACTTTGGCAATGGCCCTGCTGATCATAACGTTGTTGATTCGATATTTGCCTGCTGTTCCTATACAAAGAACTGTGGACGAACAAAATATGCTCTTAACTGAAAACCCATTGGAAGCATGAAGCACATATTGATAAAAATGTTCTTTTTATCGTTCCTTGGGTTGTTTTTGTTGCCTATAGGATCAACAAATTTATATGCACAAGAAACAGAAAAAAACAGGGTACGGTTAAAGCTCGATTATATAAAAATAATGGGGCAGGAAAGTTATTTAGACATAGGTGCTATTGCAAAAATAGGAACCTCCATGGAAGATGTGCCAGGCCTCGAAATGGATGTTTATTATGAATGGGAAGGAGAAGAATTAGCGGTTGGCAAAACTACTACCAACATGAATGGAAAAAGCAAATTTATCCTTCCGGCGTTGGAAACTATTAAGGCCGATACCAGCAATACATATACGTTTGGAATATCCTTTAATGGCAATGATTTATTTAGAAAGGCCTCTAAAACAGTTAGTATACAAGATGCTTCTATAGCCACAGACCTGATAACAAAAGATAGTATTAACTATATACAGGCCACATTAACAGATATAGACACGAAATTGCCATTGGCCGATCGATCTTTGAAAGTACAAGTTCAAAGACTGATACGTCCTTTAAGAATAGGTGAAGAATTTAATTATACAGATGAAACTGGCACTATAATTGTACCGGTTGAAGCAGGGATTCCCGGGTTAGATGGTAATTTAACTCTTGAGGTGGTCCTAAGTGATAGTGATGAATATGGTACAGTAAAAGCGGTAGTTGACGCCCCGTACGGAGTACCCATTATTCAGGATACAAGTTTAGAAGAAAGAGCCTTATGGGGTCCCAGGAATAAAACGCCCATTTTCATCCTGATATTTACTATATTTTTAATTTTGGCAACTTGGGGGCCTATTGTATTTTTAATTCGCAATCTTTTTAAAATATATAAATCGTAATATAAACAAGCATGAAAACACTAAAATTATTATTGATCCTTGGGGTAGTTTCCTTTACCCTTTATTCGTTCACTTCCTACGTGCAGGATACATGGGTAGTCCCGGAAAAATATGTAACTATGAAGAATCCGACCGATCCTAAAGCAGATATGGACATTGGCAAATCACTTTATAGCAAACATTGCAAGTCTTGTCATGGGAAAGAAGGGTATGGCGATGGACCTAAAGCAGCAGAACAGAAAGGCGACCTAGGCGATTTTTCATCTGCTGCATTCCATAAACAAACCGATGGTGAATTGTTCTATAAAACCTCATTTGGTAGAGACGATATGCCTGAGTATACTAAAAAAATGCCCGATGATGAGGACAGATGGCTAATCGTAAATTATATGAGGACCCTGAAGGAATAACATTGGACACTTAAGCCATAATTTAATGAATTTAGCACCCACATATTGGCTGTGGGCAGAGATAAATTTGGATCTTAATATTTATAATTAAGCAGCTTGCATGATTAAATCATTACGTTATATAAGTATTTCGCATCATACGGCTTCGGTCTCACTTAGGGAACAGTTTTATATAGCAGATGATGAGAAGTACAGCATTGTAAATCATCTTTGCAAACGGTTTGCCGATATTTCCGGAATGCTTTTACTGGTTACGTGTAACAGGACCGAAGTGTACTTCGAATCCGAAACTACTACGGCCCATGTACTCCAGGAAGCTTTAATGTTGGTTAAAGGCAAGAATATAAATACACAAAAGGAAAACCTATTTACGAAAAATGATCGTACCAAGGCATCGGTAAAACATCTTTTAAAGGTATCTTCCGGGCTGGAATCCCAGGTTTTAGGGGATGCAGAGATCATCCATCAAATTAAAAACGCCTACCTATTTTCAATGGCCTATCATTTACAAGGATCTCTGTTGGAACGAGCAATGCAGACGGTTTTCAGAAGTCATAAGCGTATCAGTAATGAAACGAAGTTCAGGGACGGTACCACGTCCGTAGCATACAAATCGCTAAAAGTTATTAATGATATCTATAGCAAATCCGTAGCAAAGACAAAAAAAATACTGATTATTGGCGCCGGCGATATCGTAACACAACTATTTAAGTATAATTCAAAATTTGGGTTTAATCATATTTATATCAGCAATAGAACTGAAGAGCGCGCCTGTACTTTGGCCAAAATGCACCAGTGTAATGTTTATCCGTGGAATGAGGTATTGGAGAATAACTTTCAGGATTTTGATGTCGTAATAAGTGCTGCAAGTAATTGTCCTAAACTCATAAAGAACTTCCCGGTTACTATAGATAAACGAGTACTTATTGATTTGGCTTTGCCGAGTAATATTGATAAGTCCTTAGGGCAAAATGAACACTTACTTTGTTATGATCTGGATACCATTTCAGTGGACCTGGAAGATAACAAGGAAAAAAGATTGGCGGCTATTGATAAGGTAAAGGAAATTAATGAAAAAGAACTGGCAGCCTATATCCAATGGCTCGAAAAAGCTTCCTTAAGGGCCTCTTTGGCTAAACATAAAAAAGTGATCTTTAAGAAAGTGAAAACATATCTGGAAACGGAACTACAAACAGAAGACCCGCAAACAGCTAAAGTGCTAACGAACAGGATCATGAAAAAAATGATCTCGCAATCGGAAACTAAAGTACTCTCTTCACAAGAAATAGAAATACTTATTTATCAACAGGCTTCAGTATTAAAAATGGCAACTATTTAGAAAGAAATATTTGCGCTTTAATTTTTCTTAAACCCGGGTTTACACTCGGGTTTATTTTTTGGTCATAGTTCCACTTTTCAAACATGACATAAATCATGAATTGCAGCCTGAATAGTGATTAAATTTAGGAATGAGTAGCAGTTGTCTTGATCTCCTAAAAAAGACGTGCTTTTTTGTTCATTGTCTTTTTGTGTTAGTTTTTACTATTTAGCGGGTTATCCATTAAAATAAAAATCATGGTAAACGATACTACCAAAAGTTCGGCGCGAAGAAAGTTCCTAACACACTTATCTACAGGAAGTGTGCTTGCCTTATCTGGTTTAGGATA
>NZ_CAMYKH010000110.1 GCF_947258935.1 uncultured Muriicola sp. | reverse complement strand
AATTGCAGTGACCTGAACCCCAATTCCAAAGGGATTTTTCTCAGGTCCCTTAAAATCTAAAGTTGCATAACTACTTTTTGAGGCGCTTAGATTTTCAAATACAGAAGCCGTATCATCAATGTTATTGGTAATGATCTCCAGATCTCCATCATTGTCGAGATCTGCATACACAGAGCCATTAGAAAAGCCTTCAAAGGAAATTCCCCACTCCTGGTTCATATGAGTAAAGGTGAGGTCCTTATTGTTTTTAAATGCAAAATTATCGATAGGTTCTGATGGCAGATCCATACTTCGTTGAAGCAGGTTATCTAAAGGCCTTCCTTCTTTTTCCCAGTTCAGAAAGAAGTCGCGATTATTGATTTCTTTGCGAGTTCCATTGGAAATAAAGATATCTTTCCACCCATCATTATCAAGATCCGCAATTAGAGGGCCCCAACTCCAATCAGTAGAAGACACTCCTGCTAATCTGGAAATATTGCTAAAATCTGGGAGGGAATCATTTAGCATTCCGTTGTTGATTTGTAAACTATTTTGCATGTATTGATAATGGAAGCCCGAATATACTGTGCTCCAAAAAAGATCGGGGTTCATACTGGCCATGTTGGCCTTGGATCTTCTATTCACATTGGCAGTCATGTCTACCTGCAGAATATCGAGCAGGTCATCGTTATTAAAATCGGCAATATCAACACCCATTCCGTAGAACGCTGTGTTCTTGGTTACCTTTTTCACTTCTTCTGAGAAGGTTCCATTCTTATTATTTATAAACAGGTAGTCTGGTGTAGAAAAATCATTGGAGATATAGAGATCTGGCCAACCATCCTTGTTAAGGTCACCTACTGTAGCACTTAATGAGAGGCCAAAAGTTAAAAGTCCGGCCTCTTCGGTGACATCAACAAAGCTGCCATCATCATTCCGATAAAGTTTGTCGGTTTCAAGAGGTTTAGGATATTGTTGTTTAAAACTGTAAAAGCTATTTGGGGCATCGAAACGGGTAGGGGGGTAATTGGCTACATACGCATCCAGGTCCCCATCGAGGTCGTAATCAAAAAAGGTGGCTTGCACACTATTGCCGGGGTCAGCCAGGCCATACTCTCCCGCTTTTTCGGTGAATGTAAGATCTCCATTATTGACAAATAATTGATTTTCCTTCACCCCAAATTTACCACCAACAGAGCAGTAAATATCTAATAGTCCATCGTGGTTGATATCTACCATGGTGGTTCCCGTATACCATCTGTCGTCTCCTGAGATCCCTGCGCTATCTGAGATATCTTCAAAGCGCATCTCACCTTTGTTGATGTATAGTTTGTTAGGGACCATATTACCGGTAAAGAAAAGATCTATGAGACCGTCATTATTGACATCACCTGCAGAGACTCCTCCACCCATATAGATATAGGCATAGGTGAAATAGTTCAGGGAGTCATTTTCTGTGAGTTGATTAATAAACGTAATGCCTGTATCTTCTTTTTCCAGTTTTTTGAAGATACGTGCCGCGGTTGATTCGGGATTGTTACAAGAAGCTAGTAAAAAGAGGCAAATGGCAGAAACAATAAAATAGGTCTTCATAGGATTAACATCTCAATATTTAAATATAGGAATTCGCAGCAGTATTAAAAACAAAAAACAGGGCATTTAACATGCCCTGTTTTTAATTTAGATTGGTTTATTACTTAGAATCCAGGATTCTGTACTATAGCCCCACCACTTAAATCGATCGCGTTGATCGGGATCGGTAAAAGGTCCATATTAGGCATATAGGTGCCTGCTTTCTGACCAAAATTAGGAATAGTACGTGCTTCGTTCTGTACATAGGCGTTAAGTACGCTTGCTGCTACGCCCCATCTTCTAAGATCAAAGAGTCTATGTCCTTCCATGGCTAGTTCCAGTCTGCGTTCAAAGCGTACAGCTTTCCTTGCTACTGCTGCATCTGTCCAGGCAGCCGTATAAGGCTCAATTTGATAATTAGCTGCATCAGCGGTACCTGAAGCGTCCTGAAGATACGTCATATTTTTGGCCCGGTTACGTACCTCGTTCACATAACCACGAGCGGTTTCAAGTGAACCAACTTCTACTTCTGCCTCTGCTGCCATCAGCAGCACATCGGCATAACGCATTATATGATAGTTTACGCCAGAGAATTGTTGTCCCCATGGACCTGTTCCCTGGTTTCCGGTTTCACTAGCCTGATATACATTTTTCTTAGGTAAATAAGGGCCAGAAATGTCAGCATCAGTAGCTCGCACCCAGTCCTGCCCTGGATTAATACCGTAACCGTTGTATTCAATTCCCCTTCTACCTGCAGTATAATCCAGTCTAGGGTCTAAAGGCCCTGTGTGAGGAGTAAAAGGATCTGCACTTGTAAGCTCCTGATCATTGGTTACATCGGTTTGGTTAAAGGTATCCAGCAATGGCAAACCGGTTCCATCTGTCTGATAAGCGTTTACCAGATCCTGGGTAGGTTGGTAAAAACCACAACAAAACCCTAGGGCATTAGGGAAATTCAGAGTTCCCCCTTGGTTCCCGTTCCAGGAAATACTTCCACCCGGGGTGAACTGAATCGAAAAAACAGGTTCTGAACCGTTTTCACCTGCCAGGGAGAAATTGGCTAAAAATTCCGGGTTAAGGGAATAAGGCCCGTTGTTTATCACATCAGTAAACAAAGGTAAAGCTGCACCAAACTCCTGCTGAAACATATGAGCTTTCCCCAGAAATGCCTTGGCAGTCCATGATGTAGGACGCCCTATTTCGGCTTGTGAGGGAGGTAAATTATCAATTGCAAATTGGAAATCGGCTTCAATTTGTTCCCAGATTGGACCTGTATTGGGCTGGTTGAACTCTGTATTAGCAAAGTTTTCTTCTGAGATATAAGAAACATTCCCAAACATCTTTTGTAGTTCAAAATTATAGTGTCCCCTGAGGAAACGCGCCTCCGCCAGTTTTGAATTAAAGTCGCCCCCTTCAATTTTACTGATAAGGTCAATTACTGCATTGGCTCTGTTTACCCCGGCATACCTACTATCCCACATAGTTAGGTAGGGATTACCAGCAGTCCAGTCGTAAATTTCCAGAAGGTATAGGTCCGCTTGATCCCCGTCCGTACTCCCTTTATGGGCATCATCGGAAATCGCATCAAGCCACCAGTTGTCTCCGGATCCGTTCCATTCTGCGCCTGGAGCATTGTTTCGAATACCATCGAGCGTAGAATAAGCACCTACCAGGAGTAAGTCAACACCCGTCTCATTAAGAAGGGTTGCATCGCTCAAAGCTCCTATTGCTGGTACTTCGCTAAATTCATCGTTACAAGCAAAAACTAGAGCGATTATGGTTAAATAATAAAAGAATCTCTTTTTCATTTTTTTAAAATTTTGTGTTAATACCTATAGTAATTATCTGTGCCACCGGATAAACAGGGTTAGTACCATCGACAGCCAAAGATAGGTTATCGTTCGAAATTACTTCCGGATCCAATCCTGTGTAATCGGTAATAGTGAACAAATTGGTGCCCTGAATATAAAGTCGGAACATATCCAGACCAATGGTACTGGCAATGTCATCATTAAATGTATATCCTATCTGTAGATTCTTCATTCTCAAAAAGGATGCGTCTTCTACAAAATAAGAATTCGGGCTTGTCTCATTATTGGTAATGCTCTGACTCAATGCAGGCAATGTAGCATTGGTATTAGAAGGTGTCCACGAATCTAGTACCCGTACGCTTTGGTTTGACCCAAAGAATGTAGGGAAGTCTGAAAAGATCTTCTGATAGTTGTACGCATCGTTGCCCTGTGATCCGGAGAAAAAGGCAGACATATCAAATCCTTTATAACCAAGACTTAAATTCACACCATAGGTGAAATCAGGGTGTGGACTACCAATATAGGTACGGTCGTTATCATCACTGACACCGTTGCCATCCACATCTTCGTAGGTCCACCGGCCGGCACTGTCAAAGCCCGTTATCCTCCGGCCATAGAATTCAGATATTGCACGCCCTACTTCAGTTCGGGTTGCAGCTCCACCTCTAAGGTCCGTCCTACCTGCCTGGAAATCACTAATCAATGCTTTAACCTCATTTTTGTAGTGTGAGATGTTTGCATTTATGGCATAATTCAGTCCATAGCTGGTTTCGTGACTATAGCCAATACCCAGATCAAAACCGGTGTTTTGGATATCTCCCAGGTTTACCAAAGGTGCCGAAGCATCTATTGCGGTAGTACTGATAAGACTATTATCACGTGTGATAAGGTCCTCGGTATCAATATCAAAATACTCGAAAGATACAGTCAGGTCATTATTGAAAAGACCCATTTCAAATCCGAAGTTAGTTGTAACACTGGTTTCCCATTTTAAATTAGGATTCCCTACCTGACTTAGGATAGCACCTGTGGCAATAGAACTTCCGTCCAATGAATAGTTAGCGAGATTTTCGCTTAGATTCGAAATGTTAATTGTTGGGTTACTAGCAGGCAAGGTCTGGTTCCCCAATTGACCGTAAGATGCCTTTAGTTTAAGTCTGCTGACGATCCCGTCCTTTGGGAAGAAATCTTCATCACTCATTAACCAACCTGCACTAAAGGAAGGGAAGGTCTGGCTCTGGTTGTCTCCCAGGAATCGAGAGGACTTATCATTCCTCAATGTAACCGTGGCAAAATATTTTCCCTGGTACGAGTAATTTGCCGTACCAAAAAGGGAGAACAAGGTATTTCCACCATCATAAGCGAAATCAACATTAGCAAGACTACTCCCATTGCTTAACAAGTAAAAATCAGGAGTTTCAAACAAATAACCTTGTCTGCTGACACCTTTCCCTTTGCTTTGCTCTTCTACAGCTTCTACACCGACAAGGGCATTAATGTTATGCTCGCCAATTACGGTGCTGTAATTAAGTACGTTGTTCCAGGTC
>NZ_CAMYKH010000109.1:5027-8632 GCF_947258935.1 uncultured Muriicola sp. | reverse complement strand
TTGGGGGTTGATCTATATGGAAAGTATAGCAATATTGCTTCTGCCACCGCAGCCGGTTTTGAATTTACTGAGATCGGAATTAAAGTAAAGTGGGCAATTACAAAGGCTCCTTTATTCAATAAGAAACTTCTTGCCCTGAAGTAAAATTTACAACAAGTTTAATCGGCGCATTAGCTCGGGTCTGTTAGACCTGCTAATAGGGATCACGCTCTTATCAATGAGAACACTATTATCTTCAATATCGATGATCTTTGTGAAGTTGATGATATAAGAGCGGTGTATTTGAAGAAAGAGTTCTTCCGGAAGTTTTTCCTTTATCTTTTTCAGGGTATTATGAACCCTGTGAGTCTCTTTGGTGGTCTTTACGTCTATATAATCTCCTTTAGCTTCAATAAACAAGATCTCATCAAAGGTTAGCTTAATAAGTCGCCTGTCTATATTGATATACAGATCTTCTCCAACCCCGGTTGCATTCCCTTCAGAAGCGCTCAATGCAGGTTGTTTCTGCAAAGAATTCTTAACTTTTTGAATAGATTTTGCAAATCGTTCCGGTGAGATAGGTTTTACCAGATAATCTACTATAGCTTCGTACTCATATGCCTCAATGGCAAAATTGGTATCGGAGGTAGTAAGAACAATTTTAGGTGGATTCTTAAGTGTTTGAACAAAATCGAATCCCGTGAACCCCGGCATATGGATATCCAGAAAAACAAGATCTATCGTCTGTTGGTTCAGGAACTTAATAGCATCTATGGCATTAGGAAACTCTTCAATAACATCCAATTCAGGATAGGAAGTACATAACTGGGCTACAATAGCCCTGGCAGCAGCTTCATCGTCAATAATAATACAGGTCATGGTCAAATGGTATTTAAGTAGGATTCTATAGTATCTAAAATGCTTTTAAATTTTGGTGCTAGGCTGGTGTTTCCTTTATTTAGCTCTTCTTCATAGAACACGGACAGGCCATATGCTTTTTCCATGCCTAAAATATTGAGCTTGTGCTTTAATTTATGCACTATTAATGCTGTCTCCTTTGTTTTAGAGGCATTTAGTGATTGATAATATTCTTCCTTTTCAATTGGAAATTCATCCTTTAAGATAGCAATAAATTTATTTTTAAAAATCTCATCGTTCCCTGATAATTTCTCAATGTATGTCAAATTTGGCTGCTCCATACTTATTTTTTTAGGGTAAAATAAAAAGTAGTTCCTTCGCCAACTTTGCTATCTAACCAGATCTCTCCGTCATAGATGTCAACTATCTTTTTGACAATGGAAAGGCCTATCCCGGTTGAGCGTTCCTTTGTACCGATGGACTGAAAGATCTTAAATATTTTTTGATGATACTCCTTTGGGATTCCGGTTCCATTGTCTTTAATAGAAAATTCCCAATGGTCCTTCTTCTCGGCTACATCAATGCCTACAATTCCTTCTTCCTTGTCAATATTTATAACCGCATTGCTGATCAAATTTTGAAATAGCTGGTGCATTTTAGTAGAATCTGCCTGCAAGACAGGAAGTGGGTTCATGATGATGACGCTAACATGATCTGGAATAAATATAATATCCCGTATCTCATTTACGACCTGGTTGAGGTCTATTGCTGTTTCTTCTAAGGTTTCACTTTTTATACTGGAATATTTAAGGATACCGTCTATCAGTTTATCCATACCCTCTACCTTTTCCTGCATCATTTGCAAATTGAATATTCCGGTGTCATCTAAAATATCCTTGTAATCATCATGCAACCAGGTGGCAAGTGCACTGATACTTCGCAAGGGCGATTTCAGGTCATGAGACACAATATGGGCATATTCCTGTAATCCCAGATTACTCGATTCTAATTCTTTTAATAGCAGTTCTTTTTGGAGCTCTAAATTCTTTTGCGCTGTTATATCTAAATGGATCCCTATAGAACCTACTACGACTCCTCCTTCATCATAACGCGGTGCACCACTGATCAGCCAGTAGCGGAGCTCATTATTTTTTGTTTTTACCCGGATCTCATATGAGTCAGATTTTCCTTCTATTCGTTCTTTTCCTTTTTCAAGTATGATCTTTTTTTCCTGAACTTTCAGCATTTCAACGGCCTTCTTTCCAAGCAGTTCTTTCTCGGAATAACCGCTCATAGTACAAAAGCTTTGGTTTACTAACTGTATAACGTCCTTATTATCTACTTCAATTAGGCCGAGATTCATATTTGCAATAATGCTCCAGTATTTTTCTTTCTGGATCTCCAAATTCTGTTTGTAATTCTTACGAATGGTTACATCATTATATGTCCATAAATGACCTTTATATATGCCATCTGAGAAAATGGGGATATAATCGCGTTCCAGGATGCGTCCGTCCTGCATTTCAAGTTCATCAGACAAGACCACCTTTTTATCTTTTAAGATATTATTGATCCTTTTAACAAAGCCTTTAGGATCCTTAAAATGATGCTTATTTTCCTCGGCTGCATTGGTGCAGTCCGCTCCCTTTAATTGATCAGGAGTAACTGGTATCTGAAAGATGTCACAAAAACGTTGATTGGTGAGTGAAATGGCTCTATTCTCATTTTCCAGCAATACCCCTGTTTGCAGGTTTGTGATCAGAGTAGACAATCTGTTCTCTGAGGCTTTGATCTTTTCTTCTGCCTCCTTTTCCTTGGTTATATCTTCAACTATAGCAACTTCATAGGCAATGGCACCGGAGGGATCTCTGACGGCGCTGACGGAGGTCTTGGCAAGAATTGTATCGCCCGCTTTTGTGAAATAATGTTTAATAATGGAAAAATTGTCAATTTCTCCCTTATTCATGGCCGATTGGTAACCCTTGGAAATTTTGTGATCTTCTGGCTCTGAGATATCCTTTACAGTCAGTTTCTTTAATTCCGAATCTGTATATCCAATGAGATCAGAAAATGCTTTGTTCACTTTTATAAAGATACTGCCTACCGTTAAAACGATTCCGAGAGGAGAATTCTGTACGATTATATCGAGTTGTTTTTTCTGTTCAGATAACAGAGCTTCCACCTCACTTTCCTTGGTGATATCCCTAATAATTCCTTGAGCCGCAATAGGATTTCTATTCTTGTCATAGATCAGGCTACTATTCACTTGAATGAAATGAACAGAATTATCTTTTGCCAGGATCTTGGCTTTGTAGTTCTTTAGAGTACCAACTTCATATAGTTGTTGAAAGGATTCCCTGGTGTATTGAATATAATCTGGATGTACAAGTTGTTGTAGGTTTATCTTTTCTTCGGTGTGATCATACCCTAATAGCTGGGTAGCAGCCGCATTCATGCGGATCACATTTCCCTCAATATCCATGACCAGGTAGGGGTCAATAATATTAATAAAAACGCCTTCTAATTCAGAAGTTTTCTCACTGAGCAGATTTTCCAGACGTTCATTGGTTTCTTTTAATTGTCTTGACGTACTGTAAAGTTCCTGAGATTTTTCCTCCAGAATCTTTTCGGCCTGAAGTCTTGCTTTTTTCTGGCGTTCCAGCGCCTTTTTAAGCAATTCTACTTCCTTGTTATCCATGCTGGACAATATCAAATTTCACTTCCGTTCCATCTTCCTTTAAGAGCTCATATGATATTTGAGCGCTTCT
>NZ_CAMYKH010000109.1:0-4929 GCF_947258935.1 uncultured Muriicola sp. | reverse complement strand
GTCTTTTCCATAAGACCATGCGCCAGGCTGTATAGTCCGCGAGACGATGAATAAATCATTGAGAGTGAAGTATCAGTTTTTTCAATTATGGTGAAGGAGGGAAGTTCTGCATCCGGATAGAGTTTTTTAACATGCACATGGATGTGGTCTTCTATGGAATATAACAACCCCAGAGGAGAGTTATAACTCTGTATAACTTCCGGATGTGCTTTGCCCAAACTATCAAAAAGATAAAGTCCGAAAGCATGTAAAAGATCATTGGCCGGTAATTGAACCTCTTCACAAAGATTGGTCAGCAGGGCCACCATTTCATTAAATTCATAGGTACCTACCGAGGTATAGATCCCTTCAGAGGCTAATTCAGATTTTTCAATGATATTATCGACTACTTCCAGTCCAAATTTGGATTCCACCATCTCCAAAAACTCTGTAAAAACAATTCCTTTCATGTATTTTCAAACTAATAATTGAATGTAGGAAAATTACGACTCGACGAAAAAAAAATGTTGTGAAAGCGCTTATTTCATTAAGCTTTCACTAATTCATTGATCTCCCAATAAGCGATAACTTTTTGAATTTTGTCTTCGTAATCTTCGTATTTAAGGGGTTTTATTACATATCCCGCGATCCCAATCTTATAGCATTCTAAAAGGTCGGCTCTGTTCTCAGATGTTGTCAAAATGATCGTAGGCAAGTACTTTAATGTCGCATTACGTTTTAGGATCTGTAGAAATTCTATCCCGTTCATTCTAGGCATATTGAGGTCTAGAAGAATAATATCGGGTATCTTATGTGTGTCTTTTAGTATTTCAAGAGCATCTTCACCGTTGTTGGCCTGGATGATGGTATGATTTACCTGCAGTTTAGAGATGGTTCTATTAAGCTTCATTGTTTCAATAGCATCGTCTTCTATAAAAAGTATTTTCATATCCTTTCGCTTTATTAGAATGTTGCAAGGTCTTACTTTAAGGCTATCTAACTATTTTGTTGTAGATGAGTGGAGGTTTGGTATAGACGAATGGTCGATTCCTATAGATGAGATCTTATCTAGTTCTTTTTTGCTCTTTTTTCCTTTAGACTTTCTAAATACTTTTTATTCGCATGGATCCCTTTTTCTGTTAAGTAGGGATAGATAAGGCTAAAATGGGACTCCATTCCCTTTACCACCTGATCTTCTTCAATGTCTTTTATTCTTGCATAGGCGATCCAAAAATGAGTATTTCTCCAAAGATGGGCGGCTAATTCTTCGTATAATCCAGGAAAATCTTTGGGTTCAGGTTTCATGAAGCCCATTCCAATAGAAAGATAATTGATCCCTTTGATCATTTTAAACGCATCTTCAATTTGTTCTTTAATTTGTTTAGTTACGACTGGATACCACTTTAGAATATTTGGAGTATCGAGAAAGAAAAAGCTAAACCGTTGTTGGAACACAAAGAAGCTTTCGGTGATGGCAAGGCCTTCTCCTTCCATGATTAAGGTTTTGTTCCCATAGACATTCTGTATAAGCTCTTCCGTCATATAATCGAACGTAGCCTTCACAAGGTCTTTTTTGGTGGCATAATGGTAGTTGAAATTACTTAGGCTAATGCCACTTTCCTTTGCTATATCCTGGTTTCGGACCTGCGCGATCCCCAATTCATTGAAAAGTTTCACAGCAGCAACAATAATTTTCTTTTTCGTCTTAGAAATGGGCATAGTTTCTCTAGTTAATCTTTGAGCTAAGTTTATACTCTATATATCGTTTTTTTTGGATTATTAGTATATAGAATACTAAGTATATTCAGTATTAAATACGGAAATTGGTATATATCAATATAAAAAGTAAAAATTTAAAGCTTTAAACCTGTCTTGGATGTCAGGATTTCTTTGAGTTCCTTGGTAGTAGTGGCATCAATTAAGTTAAGGGCCTTCACTTTACAAAGAGATTCTACCATACTAATGCCGGCGAGGGTGTTGGTCGCAATCCCGGATACAATATCTGGTGAAAAATCAAAGGCTTTCATCAGGCCATACACAGAATAGGGATCAGTGGCACTTAGTATTGTACATTTGATCTGGTCGCGGATCGCATTTATAGCAACATCCCCATTATATGGTTCTAAAGGTGACGCACCAATTTCTATTATCGCGATATCCGCTTTTTGTTGCTCAATTCGGCTTGTTATCTGAGCTAATTTTGATTCGTATAATTCCTTCTCACATATAGACGAAGGCAGCCCCACATCAACAAAATCAAAAATAGCCATGGCTCCTACATCTTTAATAGCCAGAATATCTTTATAACGACCGGCACCCGTAAGTTTTGCTCCCACCACTTTATAACCTGCAGAGTTAAAAAGATTTGCGACTATTCTGGCCGAAGTTGTTTTACCTGCAGACATGGATGTACCAATAAAAAGAATCACCGGAGTTTTAAATGGTAAAATTTTGACAGGCTTTACAAAACTATCCATCGTAATTTTGGCACCGTTGCGTACCACATGTCCTGCGTATTTGAGTTGCATCATTTGTGGTAAGAAAAAAGATTTTGACGTTAATTTACCAAAGAGTCCCGCACCGGTTAGTAAATGAAATTTAAGGTCTTCTTCAATTTTCTTCCAAGTTCCGGTTATTTCCAATGTTGCAAAGCGCTCTCCAAATGCTCCAACAACATACTCACCTCCTATGACACCTCTCATTCTTCCACTGGGAAGTTCAAGAAGTAGGGAAGTGCTTCCAGGCTCCAGGATCTTGCCAATCACATAATCGCCAGTTGCCCATTCAGACCTGTCTAGTGGTTGCACATCAAATGCTTTTACCTTCAGGTCGGAAATGCGGGTGAGTGATGTAAATATGGAAGTATGCGCCATTATTTTTTATTTAATTCATTGTCTACGGTATCAGAAATTATCAATTGCGTTAACAACGCAGTTCTTTCGGGCAACTGTTCAAGAAAAATAAATTCATGTGCCGCATGAGCACCATCACCGGTGGTCCCGAGGCCATCTAATGTTGCCGTGAATTCACTGGTCGTATTTCCATCAGAGCCACCCCCGGCTACAGCCTCGTCTAAGTTCAATCCCATGTGCGAGGCCTTGGTTTTTGCAAATTGCCAGAGTTTTTGGTTTCGCGGAGTTCGTTCCATTGGAGGCCTGCCAATACCACCCTCAATGTGCAATTTAATATTAGGCATTGAAGGTTTTAAGCCATGTATCTTTTTTGTAATAGTATCACCATCTTTTCGGTTCAATACCCTAACATCTACAATCGCCTTACTTTCGGGAGCTACCACGTTTGGTGAGATCCCACCTTCGATCATTCCTACATTAACGGTTATTCCTTTTTCAAAATCATTCATCGCATACAGTTGTTGTATCTGATGAGAGATTTCAACGATCGCACTCACACCTTTCCCGGGATCCAGACCTGCGTGAGCAGCCTTACCAATAGCAGTTATTGTGAATCTGCCCAAACCTTTCCTTGCGGTCTTTAACTTTCCCTCTAAACCTAAGGGAGGTTCCAATACAAAGGCCCTATCAGAAATTTTAGCTAATCTTTTTATCATACGTGTAGACTCCTTGCTCCCAATTTCTTCATCCGAATTTATAAGGATAAGCGGTGTAACAGGCATGGGTAATGACAAGGCATTTATTGTTCTTATAGCGAAGATCAATTGTGTTAAACCGGCTTTCATATCATAAACACCGGGACCGGTCATAGTACCATCCTTCATAGTAATAGGCATTTTCTTAAGGGTGTGTTTATCCCAAACTGTATCGCAATGGCCTATCAATAACTGGCAGGGAGTGTTTTTCTTTCTTTTATGAGGTCTGGCATATAGGTATCCGCCCGTTTTTTCACCCGGAATATACTTAGTAAAGTAACCAAGCCGTTTGAGCTCATTGCTTATCACTCCTAGTATGGTAGTTTGTGATTCCAGATCTTTGGAGGGAGATTCATGAAGCACAAGTGTCTTTAGGAACCCTGTCATCGATTCTAAATTAGCATTGATATATTTTAATATGTCAGTAGCTAAGGTCATGGAACTTCATCTTTTAAAATCCTTTGGGAATGGGAAATTATATGTTTCTCTAATTTCCGCAAACCTCCCGTTTGCGATGTACGCTAGCAAGGGGTGCTTCTTAAGTTGCTCCTGTTCATCATTTTCCGAGATCCTCAAATAATCTTTATGTACATGAGCCGCTTTTATTTTACCTGCGATTAAACTATTTTCATCAAATCCGTCGATGATCTTAAAAAGTTCACATTCCAGGTATAAATAGGCATCTTTTATTACAGGGGCATCCATTGTTTTAGCTTGAATGGTGGCCAAAGCGCCTACAATTCCATCCGATTTAGTAATTCCTTTTTTCCTTGGAGTTGCGCTTAAAGAAGTTATGACGATTTGTTCGGGCCTGGGAAAACTTACCGTGAATTCGCCGGTTTTTTTCACGTTGTGATAGGTATGGTGTTTGGGTGTACAAACAAAACCAAAATAATTACCGAAACTTAAGGGTGTGGCCATGTGTTTTGGCGCAAGATCAAAACCCGATTCTTCTTTGGTCCCTATGATCACCAAAGGGGCTATTGTAAATACCCTGTCCCAAATAGGGTTATGAGGGCTTAAAGACACATAATTCTCTTGTAGTTGTGTGCCCATGGTTTTAAAGTTCTTGGGTTTATTTAATCATTTAAAATTATCTTTCACCAACGCAATTATCTGGTTATCAGTCATACTATCGGCTGGCTTTACTTCTTTTACCTTATTATAGGTACCTGGATAAAATTCAGATATCTCTGCATAAAGTTTTTCTCCCATTTGTGCCGGACCAAAAATTACCAGATCGTCTGAACTTTTTATGTAGTCAATAATATTTTCGAAAAAGACTTTTTGCTGTTGTTTTTCACGCTTGGTGTATTTGCTATCCTGCACCACATCTTGTGGTC
>NZ_CAMYKH010000108.1 GCF_947258935.1 uncultured Muriicola sp. | reverse complement strand
GGTTATCCCGGACCTGTATAAAATAGTGGAAGAGATTTATGGCCAGGCCACTACTAAGTTCCCTATGAATAATATTGCAAGTGCAATCCCGCTCCAATAAAAATCCATTATTTTTTAAATTCCCCCTGCTAGGTATAAACCTTAAACTTCCTGTCTCGTACCTTGTACAATATGTCTCTCACCCCTTACTTAAGTTATTTCACCTCGTCCCTCTAACGTCTACCTTTTATTTCCGAAATATATCAAGCGTCTTATGATATTCATCATAAAGTACCAGCTTGTTCTCAGATAATTCTAAAATAGGGAATATCATAGGCTTTGTGGAAAGTGTACCGTCTGTTGCAAAATTGATGAAATCACCTGGAATTATTCGTTTTTCCTGATCGATTGCCGAATCTATCAAGGTGAGTCGTTTCCCATTGGGCGAAAGATGCCAGGTTCCATTTCTTATTTCTCCTTGTGGTTCTTTTTCCAGGGAAATAACGTCATAGGTAAAGGTTCCGTCCTTGTTAAAGGTAAAGTAGTACTGTGTTGGATTTTTGATAGTGTCCTTTAAAGCTTCCAGGACCTGTTCACCCTTCCTAAAACTACCGATTATCTGCCATTGACCATAGAGATCCTGTGCTTTGTACTCCTGGCTAAAGGAGGAGAAAAAAAGCAGACTTACGAAACCTACAATACTATTTCTAAGGATTTTGTTCAATTAGTACGGTGTTTTACATGACCTAGGTATACCTATAACGTTTCTATCGGGTATTTATTTATGCCATAAATACGCTGGACCAAAAAAATTGAAGGGTCACCCCCCTGAATATAAAATACTACATAGACTGGAAGTGAGTGTATACCTGTGGTTTTAACGCAGCCGTGGCATTTACCAAAGCTTCTGACGGCGCTCCGTATAGCTCCGGATAAAAGTCGGATATAGCCAATAATTCACCCAACAGAGGCCCCAGGTTGCCTATATGGGCCAAAATGGCATCAGAATTCACATAGGTTTCCCGAACTCTGCACTCTGTTTCATCACTATTAAAATACCAGTCGTATTGCAGTGTCCCCGTATCCTTTTCTTTTGTAGAATTCATACAGGCCTTTGCCAGTTCCTTGAATTTTTCAAGTTTCCCGTCGTGTATCACAAAGCGTGCAGTTAATTGAAGATTATTCATAGTACTTCTTTAAAAGTTAGCCAGTAGTTAGAGCAAGACCTTCTCACCCCATCATTCTAAGATAAGTAAGTATAATCTTAGTTACAGTGAGCTTAGGACGAAGCACAACTTGGACTGTCCCGGATAGCACAACCATTTACCAAGCGATCTAATAACCTTTAAAACAACTTATAGGCAGGAGGCGTAATTCCCTGCATTCTAAGGTAAATGGCGCATTGACCCCTGTGATGCCCTACATGTTCATTGGCTTTTTGGATCCATCCAAGTCGGGTTACATTATACGGCCCACGCACCACAACTTCATCAAATTTTGACGGGTCCATATTTTGAATACCGGCAATCGCAAAATCGAAACTTTCAGCTACAATGCGTCGTACTTCGCTCTTAGATTGAAACGAGGCTTCTTGTTCTATATTGACATCTCCATAAATAGCTGCCTCCCCTGTACCGTTTGCAGCTAGCCCTATGGTTCCCTGAGCCCCGTGCAGCATCTGAGCGGCAAAGGTGCGCACACCCTCTGTGGGTTTGTAATTAAATTGGTCTTCGGGCATGGCATCTATGTATTCCATAGACATGGCCTTAGACCGCTCAAAGTCGGCCACTAAATGATCAATCGTGGCATTTTGTGCAAACCCTAAGGGTCCAATAAGACAGCTAAATAAAAGAATTAAATTTTTCATGACAGTCCGTTTTTAAGTGAAGCAAGAAGGTACAAAAACTAACCTAATTAACTCAAGATCATGTATAACTAATAAATAGGTTACTTAAAAGAGGATATGTCTTATTTTGGATCTAATGTTTGCATAATGGTCTCCTGCAACTCGTTTGCCCTCCCTAAAGCTTTTTGGTCCGTTTCTAGTTGGACTACTGAACTTATCAAAACAGATTTTACGAGATCCAATAAAATCTGGTTGGAGCGAATGTTCTCAAAAACCACTTTTCTTGGTACCAGTTCCTGATTCCAATTCACATAAAATTCCAATTGTTCGTCCATATTGAATACTTCGTGTTCAATTTTTCGAACCATATACCTTCGCTCCATGGGAAACTTGTTAAAATCGAAGGCAAATTGATCTAAAAACGCATAATATTCGAACAATTGACGTACCAGATCCTTATTTCGGATCAGGGATAGTCTCCCAGTTGACTGCAATTCTTTCCAGGTGACCTCGGTTCTCGTTAGGTTTTCACCATCGGCACAATTTCTAAACATTTTAATGAAAAGTAATGAGTCTGTTATCTTAGCTTCAGGATTTTCCAGAAATTGCAAGACATGCTGGGCAGAGGCTCTTTGTTTCTTCAATGAATCGGCAACATTTGAGTAAAACTGCAGATCTTCAGTAATTTCAAAATGAAGCGCTTCCAGGTAGGTGCGTTCTAATTTTCGCTCATCATGTTCATTAGACCATGTATTAATCTGAAGTGCGATCAGGATACCAATAACTACCAATAGGATCTCCCCAATGGCATATTTTAGGTATTTACCGGTCTTATTTTCCACGAGTAGTTGTTGTCGGACTTTACGAAAAAAAGCAATCATTCACTAGTTCATTTATGCATATTTTGATGTACACTAACCTGTGATCCCATCCCCGTCAATATCCTGGTTTAAATGGCTTTCCAGTGCCACCAGGGTCTTTTTAAGGAGTACCCGGGTCTTCTCTAGTTCAGTCTCCAAAGCGGTTACGCGGTCTTCTACGCTGTCTGCCTGTTTTTGTTGTTTGTCTAGTTCGTCTTGCTGTAACAGATCCCAAAATATACCCATGATAGTTGTATTTGATTAGTTGGTTATTCTATTTTTTAAGCGTCTGAATTGTTCTCCTTCTTCATTTTAATATAGCGGTAAACTAGCCGTGATCCCAATCTTGCAAATAAGATGATAGCGATAACCATTACTATATCCATTCCACTCATTAATTCGTCATTTTAGTTTTGTTGTCTGCAGCCAATTGTTTCTGATAGTTCTATAAAAGGAGAGCATTGAAGTGCCTGGTGGTTATCTATCCAAGGTACTAAATAAAATGAAATATACCCTTTGAAGAAGTAGTCAAAGGAAAATGTGTAAGCAGACTAAACTAAAAAATGGACTATTCCTTCACATTGATCAGCACGGCTTCACAACGGGAAAGATCTGAGTTAAGGATAATATTTTCAGAATTGTCTCCATCTATGATCTCAATAGAGACTGTATTAGGAGGAAACTTGCCCAGATTGTGGGCGTACAGAAATAGATCGTTGGCTTGAGTGGGGTCTAGTTTTAATTCAAATCCCTTTTTTTGATAGGTAAGATTGTATTGAGAAACGATCGCAAAACCGTTAAGGTAGATAGATACAATATCGCCGTCCTGGCGGCCATGATCCCATAAATTGATCTGAATGATCTTGTTATTAACTTCCAGCTCTTTTACATAGGTAATGGTGCGCCCATCAAAATCGGTTCGTTTTTCAATCTCCACCGGTTTTTCAGGTACTTCTTCTTTTATAACAACAGGTTCAACTATTTCTACTACAGGTGTTTCCTCTTGTTCTACCACTTCTTCTGCTTCAACAATTATTTCTTCTTCGGGTGCTGAAGGTTCTTCTTTAGGGGGAGCAGGTTCTACTATTTCCAGCGGTTTAGGTTCGTCGGGGATGGGCACTACTTCTTCCTCTACAACAGCAATTAGCTCGGGTGGGGGAGTTGCATCAGGATTTCGCTTATTGATGGTAAAATATGGCGTGGCGAACTTGGCCGTATAAAATTTGTCCGTCGGAAAAAGCTCAATCCCCATGATCCTGTAATTATTTCCGTTTGGCAGGGTCTTATTAAGTTTTATACCCCCTGCAAGTTTGGTATTCTTATAAGTTCCCAGTTCCTGTATCACCGTATTATTCTTCAGAAGGTAGAATTTGATGGTCTTTTCGGGAGGTAAATTACTTGTTGTCCATTCAATAGAGCCAGGATCTGGGATAGTCCATACTGTGCCGTTTGTAGGGAAGGTGATCTCAAGGCCAGAACGCCAGTGTTTGCGTTCCTGAAGCTGTACTTCATTTAATTCTGTGATGGTTTGAGTAAAATTAGTATATGGCTTTACCATTGCTAAGCCCGAAACCACTTCCTCCAGTAGGGTGTAAAATGCCTTTATCTCCTGCAATGCACTGGCTATAGGTATCTCCTCAGAATATTGTTTTCGAATATTTTTAAAATGATCCGCTATGCGCCTGTTTGTTTTCTTGTCGATCACAGCATTGTCCGCCATGCTACTTTCATCCAATAATTTCTTGGCTGTACTGATCTTTAGATAGCCAAAACGCCTGGTTAAAAAAGAGATGGCATCTTCATAACTTACTGCAGAATTTGAGCTAATGTTGGTAGCCACGTTAAAAGCCTTGTCGTATTCTAAAAGAGCATGCTGTAGGGTTACTTCGGCTAATTTTCTGCTGGTCTGTTGCGGTGAATTTGTGGCCATATTCAACAGATCTAAAAGTTGTTCAACGGGGATGCTATTTACCCCATCTCCATAGACCCCTTGTAAGTATTCAACTCCTAACCATGGCGATTGAAGCAGGAGGTAATTTTTATCAATGTTGGTCAGTGTTCTTTTGGCCCCAACTGTCTTTAGGATAACCTCATATTCTGTCTTTGTCCAGGGAATAGGATCATCGGAAATGATCTTTTTGGCAACAACAACAGGATCCTCAATGGTATTTCCAAGGCCATAAGTTTTTAAAGGAAGGCATAGTATTCCAAGGCCAAAGGTTATAAAAGCTAAAAATGCAGTTTTTTTCATGCCAATTATATACGAACAGTAGTATATGCACTACCTATTGTATAAAACTATCACATCCGGGAAAAATTGTAAGGAGAGTAATGAATTTGTTATCAGGAACTTATGAACGAAAGAATATTACTACAATAATGAAAAATGTTAATAAAAAACAGGGGTTAATGGTAATATTTTTCGCGTAGATTGTTAAAAACTAGGTTTTAATAATGCGCCTACTGTAATATTTAATTTTGTACCTTTTCTAACTAATAACCAAACCAATTAAAAATGAAAAAAGCAGTA
>NZ_CAMYKH010000107.1 GCF_947258935.1 uncultured Muriicola sp. | reverse complement strand
GTAATTCTTGGTGCAGGTACAGCGGGGACCATGATGGCCAACCACCTGACCTCCAAATTGCGAAAAGAAGATTGGCAGGTCACCATTGTAGACCAATATGCCACACATTATTATCAACCCGGTTATTTATTCCTTCCCTTTGATATTTACAAACCCAAACAAATAAGGAAAAAGGGCGTAAAATATATCCCTAAAAAAGCTAACTACATACAGGAGAAAATAGATCTGATCATCCCCGAGAAGAATATCGTGAAGCTAGAGAAAGGGAAAGAATTACCCTATGACGTATTAATTGTAGCTACCGGTTCCAAAACAGCACCGGGCGAGGTAGAAGGGATGCTGGGGCCTAATTGGTACAAGAATATATTCGATTTCTACACCTTTGAAGGCGCTAAAGCCTTACGGGACAAACTAAGGGAATGGAAAGGTGGCAAACTGGTTGTTCATATTACCGAAATGCCTATTAAATGCCCTGTAGCCCCTTTAGAATTTGCCTTTTTAGCAGATGCCTTCTTTAAGGATAAAAATATGCGTGATAAGGTAGATATTACCTTTGTAACCCCACTTAGTGGTGCTTTTACCACTGTAGAGGCTACCAAGGTATTGCAGTACTTGTTGGATGAGAAGGAGATAAAAGTGGTGGGTGATTTCAATATTGAACGCGTAGATCAGGAGAATAACAAGATCATTGACTATGCGGAGACCGAAGTGCCCTATGACCTGTTGGTAACAGTACCAACCAATATGGGTGATGAGGTTATTGCTCGTTCAGGAATGGGAGATGACCTTAACTATATACCTACAGATAAAGGGACCCTACAGACCATCGCACACAAGAATATATTTGCCATAGGAGATGCCACCAATGTTCCTGCTTCCAAAGCCGGATCTGTGGCGCATTTTGAAGCTGAGATCTTAACTGAGAACATTTTGCGATACATTCATGGGGAACCATTAAAAGATGAGTTCGATGGGCACTCTAACTGTTTCATAGAAACAGGTGGAGGGAAAGCACTTTTGATCGACTTTAATTATACCCATGAACCAGTGGAAGGAACATTTCCTTTCCCAGGAATAGGTCCATTGCGATTGTTAAAGGAAAGCAGGATGAACCATATGGGAAAACTGGCCTTTAGGTGGGTCTACTGGAACATGTTACTCAAAGGAGTACCAATTCCGTTTGTTCCTTCAAAAATGTCAGAGAAAGGCAAACAATTTGTACACGCAGAATAAACAATAAAATTCAACACAAAAAATCGATAAAAATGGAAACAACAATTGCAGGTAGAGAAATTCATGTAAATGAAGAAGGATATTTAACCGATTTCAATCAATGGGATAAGGAGATAGGAGAACAACTGGCTAATAAGGAAGGAATTATCCTTACTCCAAGGCATTGGGAAGTCATCACCTATGTACAGGAGAAATTCAAGAAAGAAGAACCCTTGTCTATTCGGGGTATAAAAAATAGCGGAGTGATCAATATCAAGGAATTTTACAGCTTATTCCCGGGAGGACCCTTAAAAAAAGCAACGCTAATTGCCGGAATCCCAAAACCAAAAAGCTGTATTTAACTAAAAACTAAGATCATGAGCAAAACAACAGCAAAAAAAATGCTTTTTATTCTCTCCAAGGCTACACTGGAAAATGTGTATGCGGCCTTTGTAATGGCCAATGGGGCGAGAATGGAAGGAATTGAATCTGAAATATTTTTCACTTTCTTTGGTCTGGAAGCAATTCAAAAGAAGAAGCTGGAGCACTTGCATGTCGCTACTGTAGGAAATCCGGCTATGCATATGCCAACCATGCTGGGTGGATTACCAGGGGTGGAAGCACTTGCTAGTAAAATGATGAAAAAGGAAATGGAAAAACTGGATATGCCTCCTGTAGGGGAGTTCCTGGAGATCCTGTCCGATTCTGGTTGCAGGCTTTGGGCTTGTAAACTGGCCATGGATATGTTCCATTTGGATAAAGACGACCTTATTGATGAGATAGAAGATGTTATTACTATAGGTCAGTTCTATGATAGGGCAAATACAGATAACACCCATATTGTCTTTGTCTAAATATATTTATTGTTGAGAAACAAAGGCATCAATGAAAAAAAACCCAACGTTTTACGTTGGGTTTTTTAATAAGCCACTGTCATTTTTTTGCGTCAGGCACTTTAAATTGATTTGAGAATGTTTGATGGAATGATGCTTAATATAATTTCTTTCTTATTAAAATTTACATCACAGATCTGATAAATTTCTCTGTTGCCATCTAGTTGCAATAATCCTTTGTACTTTCTTTTAGGTAACATAATATTTAGTTTTAATTTTTATTATAATTGACTTATCAGGCAGCTTTATAATGCCAGGCTATCTGCCCTAATTGCCCTACGATCTTAATAGAGTCTTTCATGGAAAGCTTAGAACCATCTGCATGGATCCACCTCTTTAGAGGTTGTTCACAGATCAAGCTCTGAACAGTCGCTTTTCCATAGAATTTCTTCATTCGCATAAAGATCTCCACATCGAACAACCAACGTGTTATAAACCTTTTATCAAACATTGGAGCTATCATTTCACGCTTCATGATCTTGGCACCACATTGGGTATCCTTAAAGGGCATCCCTAATATTGTTTGAATAATAAGGTTGATGGTCTTGCTGATGATCTTTCGGGCCGATTCTTTGGTAATGTCAGCACCCATTCTATTGATACGGGAACCACTGACAATCTTAAAATCTGAATTCTCCAAGGTGTTGACCAAATCATCAAAGTCTCTGAAATCTGTTGAAAGATCTGCATCTAGATACCCCAGATAATCGAATTGTGTGTCCTTGGCCAGGTGTAATAATCCCTGCCTTACCGCTTCGGCCTTCCCGCCATTCTTTTCACAATCATAGATACTGATAGTGTCTTCATTTCCTTTTCTAAGTTCCTGAAGTACTTCCAGGGTTTTATCCGTACTGCCATCATTTACAAAGCATAAATGATATCCCAGGTTTTTTGAGGCAAATTCCTGGAATACAGCACTGGAGAGTCGTTCTTCCTCATTATAACAAGGAATCACCACTCCAACGCAATATTTCTGTATCACTTGTTGTTTTGTCGTTGGACTTGTAGTGTTTGGTAACGTACAAACTCCTAAGATTCGATGGATCCGAGCAGCCATTTCATTTAGGCTTACCGGTTTTTTCATATAATCATTGATACCAAGATCAAATCCGTCTACAATGATAGATTCATTGGTATTACCAGAGAGTACCAATATAGGAGTATCCTGGTTTTGCTCGATCCTTATATGCTTTACAACTTCTAAACCAGACATCCCGGGCATATTGATGTCTACTATTACAAGGTTGGGCTGAAAGCTGTTATAGAGCTCAATACCTTTTGCACCACTATCGGCTATCTGAACTTCAAATCCCAATTCGGTTATCTTTTTTTCTACTGACAGCAAGATTAATTGCTGATCATCAATGGCTAAAATTTTCATAGGTTAAGTATTAAATTAATTTGTTTTTAATGAAACTAGTTTGATTTGGTTATCTAATTTCTTTGCCAAAAGTAGATAGAGTTAACTTCCAAAAAGGACCGACAAAGACGAATGGGGATTTTCTGTAGGTCAATGGCCGTGTTCTGCCTGTGGCCGATAGTGGGCCTACATCACAATATATCTATCTTTATAATGTTATATTTTCCTACAGAATTGTTGCATGAAGCAGACAAATATCTTATTGGTTCTCGCTCTTTTGATTGGTATAGCCTTTCATGGATCTGCTTTATTTTTTACGTTAGAATCCACTTATGACGCCCTTATACACCTTTTCTTTGCGGATCATTACGCAACAAGTTGGTGGGAACCATGGGAACACAGGTGGTATACGGGCTTTACAGTAATGGGATATCCTCCTTTAGCGCATCAATTAATGGCGCTTTTTTCATTTCTAGGTGGCCTTAAGTTCGGACTGTATTCAGTGGCTTTATTAAGTATCGTTTTATTCATAACCGGCGCTTATCGTTTCGGGTTATTGCTCACAGGGAATCGTAGAATTGCCGGCTATACTGCCTTGATGGCCGTTTTTTCTTCCACTTTCATTGAAACTTTGCACATTTTTGGTCAATTACCGAGTATTATTGGCCTTTCAGTATTATTACACGCTCTTCCTGAGATCTATCAATGGATCAGAACAGGAAGGTATTTCAACTTAATTACCGCATTTTCTCTAATAGCAGTGACCGTTACTTCGCATCATGTCACCCCTATTTTTGGAATGGTATTTTTTATTTTTCCCTTGATTGGAATGGCCATCATGGACGATGCCAAGGAGAAAGTCAAAGACGCGAAAAAAATCACCTTCAGGGTATTTCTCAAGTCTTTCCAAAAATTATTTTGGAGAATAGTAGGTTTTGGAATGGGGTCACTCGCACTAATTGTGCTATGTATACTTCCCTACTGGTTAAATTCCAGGGCGAATCCGATTACACAAGTGCCTATCCCTCATGGCTCACGCGATAATTTCCTGGAGGTAACCTCTTCCGGACTTGTATTTTTTATAATTCCCTGGGGAATACTGTTATTTATTTTGCCGTATGTTTTCTATCGCTTTTATAGTAAGCGATATCTCTTTTTTGGTTTATCTATAAGTATTCTTACAATTTTAGGAACCGGCGGAACTACCCCAATTCCAAGAATGGTATTGGGAGACACAGCTTTTAACATCCTTACCTTAGACCGTTTTACCTTATGGGCAACTATCATGGCCCTTCCCATTTTTGGTGAGTTTCTGTACCGTATTGTTGAAGGAGACCTTAGGAAGGCACTTCAGGAGAGATTTGGACCTATGTATCACCGTATCCTGGGAGCATTTCTGGCAGCCGGTATTTTGTTTATGGTGATCTTTACGATGAGTCTTGGCTATTTCAGGCCCTCCCAACCTCAAAAAATTAAGATGCTTCCAATCGTAAATTTCCTAAATCAGGATATGCACGACCAATGGCGATATCTAACGTTGGGATTTGGTGATCAAATGGCATGGCTATCTGCTCAGACAAATGCTATGACGGTTGATGGGAATTATCATTCGGCCCGCCGCTTACCTGAATTAACGAGTAAGGCTATTGAACGATTAGAGAATTCCAAATTCAGGGGGGTGGAAGGTATAGGATCCCTCCAGCAGTTTTTGACGATTCCGGAGAAATACAATCTTAAGTACATTTTTTCGAACGATAAGTTCTATGACCCTATACTGTATTACTGTGGATGGCAACGATTGCAGCAATTGGAAAATGGG
>NZ_CAMYKH010000106.1 GCF_947258935.1 uncultured Muriicola sp. | reverse complement strand
CTGTCTTTGTAAGCAGCACGGACTATATAGATCCCTTTCCCCTGGTCTCCATCCGGAACTTTCGCCTGAAATGTCCCTTTGGTAGGCAGCGTATTCTCTTTTCCTTTGGGTTTGGACATATCCAGAATGTATTGTGCTATCTCTGCGGCTTCCTTCGCAGATAATTGCGGGTGTGCAGCCATAGGTATTTCTCCCCATACGCCTCCGCCACCAGAAATGATCTTTTTGCTGAGATATTCAAGGGCAGCAGCATCATCCTTGTACTTCTTGGCTATGTCCATATAAGATGGGCCAATCGACTTTTCTTTGTTCTTATGACACGCCATACAGTCGCTCCCATCCATTAATTTTCTCCCTGCAGAAACTTGCGCAGAGGCATCTGCCGATCTATGACCCTGTGCGATCTCAATTTTATCAAAACCCTCAGACAGATAGTCAATTGTAACCGCTACTTCCTGGGCATCTATCCCATTGTTGAGACTTCCATCTTCCTTGTCATTTACTTTGATATCATACTCAAAAGATCCATTGGCTACATAGAAACTCTTATTGCTCTTGGGCATTTCTAAACTTAGAACGGGCGGTTCGTTACCTGCAACTCCGTCTCCTGAGGTGATCTCCCAGCTGTATTTTATGTCATCGTAGTCTGCATCCTTAGTGCCGTCCGAACTTAACTTTAAATTGAATGGAACAGCACCTCCCATTTTATTTGCCGCCATTTGGATCTGCGGTTTGCGGTTACCTCCATTGTATTCAATACGAATTAGGCGGGCATCATCATTAGCTGTGAACCAGCCCGAACCATATTCTAACATATACAGATCACCATTAGCGGCAAATTCCATATCCATAGGACTACTAAATCTATAACTAGGCATAAACCGTTCCATGGAGACATAATTACCATCCTTATCCATGGTAACTGTCATGATCCAGCCCCGCATCCATTCGTAAATAAAAAGCTTTCCATTGTAATATTTTGAAAACGCCTGCGGAGAATTCTTAAAATCATCGGAATAATAAACAGGTCCTGCCATGGCATTTCTGCCTCCGGCTCCTACCAAAGGAAATTCGGGGGAAGGCCCATAAGGATACCAAATAAAGGCCGGTTGTGTCTGGGGTAATTTTTGAAGTCCCGTATTGTTAGGCGAGGTGTTCATAGGTGCTTCTACCTCCCATTGTTCCAGGGATCTATTCTTATTGAAATCGTACTTGAAATAAGCTTTATTGTTCCCAACAAAGTGTGGCCATCCAAAATTGCCTGCCCGGCGGGCCTGTCCAACCTCATCATGACCAGCCGGACCTCTCAATGAATCAGGTTCGGGGGCATCGGGTCCCACATCTCCCCAATATACATAGCCCGTTCTTTGATCTATAGAGATACGGAACGGATTACGATGACCCATGGTATAGATCTCCGGTCTCGTATTTTCGGTTCCTTCTGCAAAAAGATTGCCTTCAGGGATACTATAGGTACCGTCCTTTTCCGGACGAATTCTAATGATCTTCCCACGCAGATCGTTGGTGTTGGCGGATGATTTTTGTGCATCCCAGGGGCTTCTTCCTTCTCTTTCATCTGATGGACTATATCCGTTTGAACCATGAGGATTAGTATTATCTCCGGTAGACAGGTATAAATTTCCTTCCTTGTCAAAGGCAATGGAACCGCCTGTATGGCAACATTCTTCCCGCTGGGTAGGTACTTCCAAAAGAACTTTTTCTGAGTCCATCAAGAATTCATCCCCCCGTAATTCGAATCGAGATAGCACATTCTTAGATTCATCTAAGGCGGAGTAAAAAAGATATATCCAATTATTCTTTTTAAAATTCGGGTCTTTACTGAGTCCCAGCAGCCCATCCTCGGCAACAGATTCTTTTCCTTCCTTGTTAACGTACATGAGGCTCACGGGGATCCTGGCAATGGTTTTCAGTTCTTTGGTGGTAAGGTTATATAAGCGCACCTCTCCTTTACGCTGAATGAACAGAATACGTTCCTCATCCAGGATCGCTAATTCCATTGGCTCATCTAATCCTTCCTCGAGAATTACCTTATTAAAGCGATTCTCTTCCGGTCTTGCCATGGCATAGTCCAAAGGCTTGGGTGTATCTCCCCCCATAGCGTAATGAATACCTGCCCAAAGATGGTTAAGGAAAAGCGGTTCAGAATAGGTTTCGTCTGTATGACCCATGGCTGTATAGAACGATCGGCCACCATTGTATTCCTGATACCAACTCATAGGATGATAGTCCGGATTACTGCCTCCAATAAAGCTTTTATCATCTAGTGTAAGGACCACATTTATATTTGGAGAAATGTCTTTAAAACTATAAAATTCGTCCTCACGCTCAAACTCATCCGGCATGCCTCTGGTGGCCCAATGATCTTTCTGGGTTACCGTAAATTTTCCTTTTTGCACATTGCTTGGGTCGCTGGGATGATCAAGGAAATAGGCCCCGGCCAAACCACCGTACCAAGGCCATTCGTATTCGGTATCGGTCGCTGCATGTACCCCTACATAGCCACCGCCTGCCTGAATATATCGTTCGAAGGAATTTTGTTGTTGCTCATTAAGAACATCTCCGGTGGTATTGAGGAATATCACCGTATTGAATTTTTTTAATTCTACTTCATTGAATTGTTCAGCATCTTCGGTAAAGGTTATATCAAAATCTTTCTCCTGAGACATTTTCGATAAGGCATCCTTGCCAGCAGCAATAGATTCGTGACGATATCCTTCCGTTTTACTAAAAACAAGCACATTCATTTTTTGCTTTTTCGAACAGCCATTGAATACAAATAGCATGGCAAGACAGGTAAACAGAAGCATATTAGATCTCATCAGTAACATTTTATAATTAGGTAAATATAAGAAGTCTATTTGAGGTGTGGGCTGGTAAATCCTAGCTTGCTTAATCCTGTTTGCACCTCCGGACAGGACATAAACAGATCCCATAAAAGTCCGGTTCTATGATTTTCGATCATGACAACAATGGGCCCCTGGTCAATGGCAAGATAATTAGAGGCAATCCAGTTTTCGGTGAGATTGAAGGCATCATAAAAACCATAAGGACCCCACAACCTACCTTCATAATTCTCATAGAAATTGCGCATGGCTTGCATAGAATAATCTGGTGTATATGGCATTGAAGAAATAGCCGCTGTGGGCGTAATGACCCCCAGGTCATTGGTAGGACTATGGGCCGAATATCCCTCCTGGTTATCGCTGGCGGTAAGACCCCAGCTATCTTCTCCATAGCCCAAAAATTGCTTTGGGTTTTCCAGGCAATAAGCTCTGTTGACAAGTGTATGATTTACATTTTGCTCCCAATAATTGGCATAGGTGTCTTGCAGACCCCTCGGATCCAATCCCAAAAAGGAATAATGAGCAAAGAACAAAGGACCTCCATAAGCAGGACCCAGTGGTAATTGCCACTGATTATAATACTCCTGACCATTATAAAATTGGTCGCCCGAAGTATATCCATTACTATAAACTATGGCATCTATAGGGTGAGTGGTGGAAGACGCAGCCAATACATAGGTTATCAGGGTTTCGTTATATCCTCTAATCTGGTGGTTAATGGTCCATTCATAGTCTGGGGACCAATGCCAGGTTAAAACATCCTGACCGTTGGTATACCATTCCCATTCTACTTCGTTCCAAAGCTGATTGATCTTATCTCGAAGAAGCGACTCTTCTGAAATATCCGCATCAAAATATTGCCTTGCCGTAAGCAGGCCCTGAATCATAAAGGAGGTTTCCACAATATCGCCTCCATTATCTTCTGTAAAAAAGGGCCTCACCTTCCCCGTACTGCCGTAGTACCAATGTGGAAATGCACCGTGAAAACGATCTCCATTCAGTAAGAATTCCGTGATGGTATGAAGCCGCTCAACGGCCTCTGCCCTGCTGATAAAATTTCGTTCAACTCCAACGATGATAGCCATGATCCCGAAGCCGGAACCTCCGGAAGTAACAATTTCCCAACCTTCTACCCCGTAGGCATCCTTGTCCGAACGCTCAAGGGCCATCCCACTAACAGGGTGTGCAAAATCCCAAAAATAATTAAATGTTTGCCGCTGTACCTCATCCAGAAGTGCTTCATCAGTAAGTACTTCAACAATAGAAATATCGGGATCTGAATTGAGAATTTCGGTCTTATCTCCCTTGGAGGAGCAAGACATCAAAATAAAAAATAGTATAAGACCACCAGATAGAAATACCAGGTTGATTGGAACTATCTTTTCTTTGAATAATTGCATGCATAAAAATAGGAGTATTTGATCAATTACCTGACTTCATTTTAAAAAAGCCGTCAAAAAGATTAGATTCTTACCCAATAATAGCACGATTCAAATAAATACTATTTGTATTCATTGATTATCTTAGTTGTCATATTTTGTAGTAGGTTCAGAATGCGCTTTCTCTGCACACTGGCTGCAACCTTACGTTAGCAATAGTTATTAATACAACAAAGATCTAGAACTTCGATATAAATGGAGATAGTATTAATATCCGTAGTGGCATTCTTTGTTGCCATTCTTACTTTCTTCTCGGGATTTGGACTTGGAACAATCCTTACACCGATTTTTATGCTTTTTTTCCCTGTTGAGTTAGCAATAGCACTAACAGGTTTAGTACATTTTTTTAATAATGTTTTTAAGATCTTATTGGTTGGTAAAAATGCCGATAAAAGTGTCCTACTAAAATTTGGTATACCGGCTGTTATCTTTTCCTTTATTGGTGCCTGGGTATTATTCCACATTCCAGACGCAAAGGCCTTATTTGCCTATGAACTATTTGGAAAGACATTTGAGGTATATCCTGTGAAGTTCATCATTTCCATTTTGCTGATAATATTCGCCTCTATGGATTTAGTACCCTATTTTCAAAGGCTTCAATTTGCAAAAGACAAATTGCCAATTGGTGGTGCATTAAGCGGTTTCTTTGGAGGTCTTTCGGGGAATCAGGGTGCTTTGAGAAGTGCATTTCTCATAAAGGCAGGACTTACAAAAGAAACATTTATAGGAACAGCAGTTGTTGTTTCAACTTTTGTGGACTTTACCAGACTGAGCGTTTACGCCTCAAGATTCACAAAATCTGGTTTAACAGACAATTTAACACTTGTAATATGTGCTACTTTATCTGCAATTGCCGGTGCTTATATTGGAAATAAACTTCTGAAAAAAGTAACATTAAAATTTTTACAGGTGACAGTTGCAATAATGCTAATTATAATATCACTCGCTCTGGGAAGTGGCCTTATTTAAATGTAACCGCCCTAACCTGGCTATTCCTTTCAAGAAAGTAGAAAAACAACCCATATTTCAATTGCTAAAGCTTACCAGACAGACTCCTTCTTTTTAATTGGGTCGCAAACAAGGCACTAAGCGCTTGCCAATCCACTAAAAGATTAATTACGGTAACCAATAACTGTGGCTAAGGAACTGCGAATGGGTTGCTAAAAGGCGTAATAAATCCTTTATATAAGCCAATAACAGCATTTCCTCGGCCACGAGTTTATTGCAATGCCTAAAGGGCTTTAACTACTGGCAGCCAACATTTCCTTTGCTTCATTCAGAATAAGTACATACTGGACACTGTTAAAGTTGTCACGGGCTATTTCATTCATCAGCTCCATGGCTCTTTCATCATTTCCGGACATTTTATGGGCTTTCGCCATCCAGTATTTATTGTAAACATCGTCAGGATCCAATTCTGCCATATGCTCCAGGGCCTTTTCATAATTCCCTTGCTGAAAATTCACGTAGGCATGTACCCTGTGATAGCGCCTTAATTTGTTCGGATTTTCACTGGCTTCCATATCGGACTTGATCAATTCTGCCGTTGCCGCGGCTTCTTCATAATTTCCGGCGGTCGCAGAGGTCATG
>NZ_CAMYKH010000105.1 GCF_947258935.1 uncultured Muriicola sp. | reverse complement strand
GCCGTCATCTGTTCCTACCCACAGCATATCCTTTTCTAAGGGAGAAGGTTCAATCACCAATATCGTACAATGATTTTCTGCTCCGGTAGCATCCATCGAAAGACCTCCACTTTCACTTTGTTTTAGTTTCTCCGGGTCATTGGTTGTCATATCTCCAGAGATCACTTCCCAGGTAAGCCCTTTATTAGTGCTTTTGTGTACAAACTGGCTTCCAAAATACACGGTGTTATTATCAAAAGGATCTTGTCCTATACCGGCATTCCAGTTAAACCTCAATTCTGTCGTCGCATCTGGAGGTGTTGGTCTTACTGTGTAGTTATTTCCGGTAAAATGGTCGTACCTGCTAACAAATCCCTGTTGACTCATAGCATATCCAAAGCGCGAATCGTCTTTATCCGGAACAACATCAAATCCATCCCCAAAGGCAATCTCTTGCCAATAGCTATTGCGTATCCCCTGATCTTTCCAAACATATGCCGGACCGCGCCAGGATCCATTATCCTGCATACCACCATACACATTATATGGAAATTCATTGTCTGTGCTAATATGGTAGAATTGCCCAACAGGCAGATTGCCAATGAATCGCCAGCTTTCTCCTCTGTCTCTGGTAATATTCATACCCCCGTCATTTCCATCGATCATAAAATGTCCGTCCTCGGGGTGTATCCACCAGGCGTGATGATCGGGATGTACGCCATTGGCTACTCCATACGCCGGCATCAATTCTGAAAAGTTCTTACCCCCATCTTCTGAAACATTCACATAAGTAAATACCGAATAGACCCTGTTCTCATTCTGCGGATCCACATAGATCTCGGAATAGTAAAATGGTCTGTTACCTATTTCACTTTTGTCATTGATCTTTTTCCATTTAAAACCCCCGTCTTCGGATTTGTAAAGTGCATTCTTCTTTGCTTCAACCAATGCGTATACCACTGAGGGTTTACTGCGGGCCACTGCCACACCTATTCTGCCAAGTTCTCCTTTTGGAAAACCATCTTCTTCACTGATCTTTTTCCAATTCACCCCTCCGTCATGGGTCATATAGAGTCCACTACCGGGACCCCCAGATTTAAAGAACCAGGGATCTCTTTTGTGTTCCCACATCGCTGCGAACATCTTATTGGGATTGGTGGGATCCATTATAAGGTCGGCCACACCGGTCCTGTTATTAACAAAAAGCACTTTAGACCAGGATTTACCCCCGTCCGTAGTTTTAAAAACTCCTCGTTCCGGATGCTCTCCCCAGGTATATGCCTTGTTTTTTCGAGCCCCATGGCCATCCAATTTTTGCCACCGTCGAGCGACTTATAAATGCCATAGCCTCCATTTAGACTGTTTCTAGGATTGCCTTCTCCTGTACCTGCCCAGATAACCGAAGGATTACTCTGTTGGATAGCAACGGCCCCTATAGATGCGGTTAACTCCTTGTCAAAGACCGGTTTCCAGGTAATCCCACCTGATGTAGATTTCCACAAGCCACCCGATGCGGTCCCAACATACATAACGTCTGGTTCGGTTTGCACCACGTCAATGGCAGTTACCCTACCGCTCATCCCACCAGGGCCAATATTGCGGGGTTTCAAGTCCTGAACCAGGTCCATTTTAAAGTCTTGAGAGAATAGGGAAACGGATGCCAAAAGCATCAGAGAGAGTAGTCCTTTTTTCATAATTATAGTTAGTTCTAGGTTCGTTCGCTAAATATACCAAAATCACTTCTTGTAATTCTTAAATAGTTGTTAAGGAAGTAAGTGGTATGCCTCTTTTGTGGCCTTTGCAACAGCGCTTTATTTTATACTTTAAGCTATATATTTGTATTAAAAGTGGAGATGAATTATTCTAACAGCTTATTATTTGGATGCTTATTCGTTCGCATGGCGTTCTATATTACAGGCAATTTACTTAGATGGTATCCTCCTAAAAAGATCAATCATTGGCCCTGGCAAGCAGTATTTCGATGATAGTTTTTACAGAAAGGACTTAAAAAAGAACTTCCGGATATGACAGTTGGGACCAATCTATACATAAGTTATTCTTCACTCTTGTAGATCTGACCATCCTTCATTACAAACCTAACCTCCTTCATTACACCAATATCCTTGGAAGGATCACCTTTAACACCAACAAGATCGGCCAGAAAATCTTTTTTTATGCTACCTGCCCTGTCTAGATGAAAGACCTTTGCGTTCACGCTGGTGGCAGCTTTTAAAACATCGAGGGGTTTCATGCCATAAGAGACCATCAGATCCATTTCGCGGTAGTTCTCTCCGTGGGGAAAGACGCCTACATCACCTCCAAACACGATGGTTACGCCTGATTTAAGTGCAAGGGAAAAAGATCTTCTCTTTGCTATCATCCTGTCAGAAGGTGCCTCCTTTTCTTTATCCCATCCTCTATATTGTTCTATGGCGTCACCAGCGGCCAGAGTAGGGCACAGGGCAACTCCATTCTCTTTCATTAATTGAAATATTTCTGACGTTCCTTCATCCCCATGCTCAATGGTTTCTACGCCTGCCATAATTGCCCGGCGCATGCCTTCCGGCGTACTGGCGTGTGCAACCACATAACTTCCGGCGCTGGTAGCTGTGGCCACCATGGCTTCTAATTCCTTAGGTAGAAAAGTAGGCTCTGATGCAGCTCCGGGGGTCCATCTATAATCGGCATATACTTTGATGAAATTTGCCCCATTCCCAAGTTGTCTTCGTACGGTCCTTATCACTTCATCTATCCCACTTGCTGTTTCTGCCCCTAAAGGAATTGTTACTCCATCATGAAACCCCTTTGGGCCATAAGCTCCTGTGGCAACAATTGCTGGCCCGGCCACTAATAAACGAGGTCCGGGTACGATTCCTTCATCTATGGTTTTTTTTAAATAAACATCTGTATACCCCGCTCCTTCTGCACCTAGATCGCGCATAGTTGTGATACCGGCCATTAAAGAATTGTTGGCATGTACAGCACCTCTGATCGCTCTTTCCGCAGGAGATTCTTTGAGAACCTGGTCATTCCAGGAAGTCTCATTGTAAGGGTGTAGCAGAAGATGCGAGTGACCCTCAATGATGCCCGGCATTAGTGTCATGTCTGGCAGAGGGATTTTCGTGGTACCTGCTATCATCTTAAGTCCGGAGGAGGTACCGGCATATGTTATTTGGTTTCCTTCTACCAAAACCACCCAGTCTTTATGCATGGATTCCCCGTCGAAAACGCGCTCTGGTATTATAAGGGTCTGACTAAAACCTGAAAAAAAGCCTAAGACAATGGCAACCAGGCTTACTTTTAATGAAATTGATTTCAGGAAATTGAGATTTTTAAAGAATTCCATACATAGCTGATTATTGATTTTCCGCATGTGAAGCAATGACCTTAAGTTTCTTGTCGATCGATTTTCTGTCTATCCATTTGCCGCCTAACATTACCCCGTCTAATTTTTTTAGTGCCTTAATGTCTTCCATGGGGTTTTCTCTAAGCAATAGTAAATCTGCAACCATGCCTTCCTTTATTTGTCCAAATACTTCTTGCTGTTCAAAATAGATAGCCGGATTTAAAGTACCACTTTGAATGATCTGAAAAGGTGTTAAACCGGCGTTAATCATTCCAACAATTTCATGATGGATAGAGAAACCTGGTACATTGAATAACTGTGGGGCGTCTGATCCTAAGAGGATACCATGCCCATTGTCTTGCAAGGCTTTTATCAACTGAAGTCTGATAGCATTGAACCGTTCCCATTGAGCCTTACTAAAATTAGTGCCTTTCCCCATGGTTTGTTCTTTGCGGATCTTCCAATTTGTTAGTGTCGTTACCGGCATATAGATCATTTCCGGCTCATTGAGGAGTTGATCAGCAGAAACAGGAGCGAACCATCGTTCGAACAAACTTTGAGTTGGGACGATCCAAACCTTATTTTCCTTAGATAGTGAAACCAATGAAGGGATCAATGAGGTATCGGCCAGCTTTGTAAAATCATAACCAAAAAATCCGTTTTCTCTAGGGTTTACCCCGGCAGTCTCCGGTACCAGGCCTTCCAGATAACCATCAACATGATCAATGGAGGCATATCCGCTTTTTAATGCATGTCTTATACCCACATCAACAGGTACATGGCCCGCAAAAGGGATATTCACTTCTTTAGCCGTTGTTACTATCTGATCAAACACGGGTCTTAAAATACCGGGATGAATTTTTAGGAAGTCGTACCCATCTTTTTGATACTCGGTAACCTTTGCTTCGGCTTCCTCCACAGTTCTTACGGTGTTGCCATTTAGAGAAGGGCTGGAAGTGAAGACCCTTGGACCTAATACTTTGCCTTTTGCTACCAGTTTTTTTAGTTCGAGGTGAGACGGGTGTCCCAACATCCCTCTTATAGTGGTAATGCCGTTGGAAAGGTATAGAAACAAGGTTTCTTCCAATTGTTCCTGCGAAATAGGAGGGGCCGGAATGTGGGCATGCATTTCTGCCAGACCAGGCATCACATACTTACCTTTCCCATCAATGACTGTTTGAAAACCCGTGGTATCTTTAAGAATACCAGTTATACGACGTATTTTTCCAGAATCTATTTCAATGCTTTTGTGTTCCATGATCTCGCCGGTGCTTACATCCAAGATGGAAACATCAGATATTAGAATTGCCGATGATTTCTTTTGTTCAGGAATCTCTTGGCAGGATCCAAGGAGGAGTACGAAAATGAGAATAAAAAGTCGTTGCATTACAATGGTATTTGATCAGCTTACAAGGCCATCTGTCAACCTGTAAACACTTCTGTTCAATGAATAGGTAAGGTAGAAAGAATTACCGATTTAGAAACCTTCTCAATCCTATAAAAATGAAAATAAAGAAAGAAAAACCAATAAAAAAAGGAATGATATAATCCTTTAGATCAAAAGCGAGCATACCGCCAATGATCAGTAATTGGAACCCAAGACCAAATGTAGATACAGCCGTCATAAACCACTTAGGCAATATTTTGCCGGTAACCGCTTTGCGGTCCAGATGGTAAATCATCTTATCAAATGGGCCATAAAAGAATCGATAGATCTTGAACAGGATGTTTACATATTGTTGTTTTTCCCCTTTCATGGCCTTGGGAACTTCTTTTTCGAAGACCCTGCTGGTGGTATCCCCATGGAATCGGTTTCGCAGTATTACATAGTAATAATTGTAAAGGGTTCCCTGTAATTGAAGCCCAATTAAGGCTAAAATAGTGTAAACCACAGATCCCTCAGTAACTTTCCAGATTGTTGTAAAAAGAAGTATGTTCAGTATTATATCAGAGATAGAATCCAGGTAGCGTCCTGTATATGAAGGTGTTTTCTTTATTCGGGCCAATTCTCCATCGGCCGCATCGAGTATCGATTTTAGAACTAACAGTGCAGCCGCTGCCCAATAATATTGAAATAAAATACAAACGGTTGCCAGAATACCGCAAATAAGAAAGAGCAGTGTAACATGGATGGGGGTTACGCAGGTATTTTTAAGGGATACAGCTATTTTATTTCCTGCTGCTCTGCCATAGTCGGACAGGTCGACAAAACGATATTTCTTCGGCAATTTGGACATGACCCCGGCGACATCATTACCTGTAATTTACAAAGAACGAAAACACGCTGGCTGAGTAAGAAAACAAGGTAGTTTTACAAAGATATCTTTTTTAAAACAGAAGGGTATTTTAATCTAACCTGGTTGTTCTTATATAAATATTTTTGTCTACCACCATCTGGCTTATATTGGGAAGTTTTTCACTTTTCCATTCCATTGAAGGTAAAAGCCAATGTTCTTTTTCACCGATATAAATACGTACGGGCATATCAAAATCTGCAACAATATCGGTATACCTGTAGGTAATGGTATTTTCATCCATTTTGTATTCGAGTGTTGGGATCGCCGTCGATCTTAGGTATTGGTTGAAAAATGCGGTAAGATCAATGCCTGTTTGTTCACTGAGATAGTTTTCAATTTGTGCAGTAGTTACGGTTTGATGATAGAATTCCGCATTCATGCCTCGCAGAATACTCCGCCATTTTTCGTCGTCTTCCAACAGTTGCCTTAGGGTGTGGAGCATATTGGCTCCTTTGTAGTACATGTCACTTGAACCAGATTTGTTCACTCCATACGGACCAATAACAGGTCTGTCGTTTCTGATTTTATTACGGGTGCCTACCACGTATTCAGAAGAAGCAGTTTTACCCTGATGATAATTGAGGTAAAGATTTTCTGAATAAGCTGTAAATCCTTCATGTACCCACATATCTGCAATATCCTTATACGTAATATTATTGGCGAACCACTCATGTCCCGATTCATGAATTATGATAAAGTCGAACGTTTCTCCCCATCCAGAACCGGAGAGATCATTGCCTAAATATCCGTTTTGATACTTGTTTCCATAGGTAATAGAACTTTGATGTTCCATACCCAGATAAGGGACTTCCACCAATTTGTAACTAAGGTTTCACTATATGATACATAGTCACCAATATTTACATTCACACCGTAATTGTTGATAGGATTGCGAACGTACCAGTCGTAGGTTTTGGTGTCTTTTTGCTCACGAACTTTTTTTAGTCTTCCATTGGCTACTGCGACAAGATCTTTAGGCACTGTAACACTAATGGCCATGCTGTCTACCTCATCGTACATATGGTCTTTATTGGGCCACCAAACACTGGCCCCAAGTCCTTGGCATGAAGTTGCAACAAAAGGATGTCCGTTTCTATCCATGCTCCAGGAAAATCCTCCATCCCAGGGTGCTCTGATCGCAGCCCGCGGATTTCCTGAGTAGGTGATCACAATTTCGTTAATCTCACCAACTAGCTGAGGTTTTTCAAGGGTTACAAAATGCGAATACCCTTTGCTGATATAGGATAATGGCTGCTCATCTTGCTGTATGCTCAGGATCTTCAAAGGTTGCTGAAGATCTACTTGCAATACCTGATGTGGTTTAAGTACTTTATAGCGAATGGTATTCGATCCTTCAATCAACCTTTCCTCCGGTTCTACTTTTACCTGTAGGTCATAGAAAGTTAGGTCCCACCAAGCTCTTTCCGGAGTGATACTTCCACGGAGACTATCTTGTTGGGTAAACATCTGGGCGCTTCCAATAGAGCTAACTAATACAGTTAGGACTAAAATGCAAAGAATTCTAAATTTCATGATCTTCCGGTTACGAATTAGAATTTACGACCAAAAGATACGCATAATCACTGGCCTCAAGAATAGATCGCATATCGTTTGTGGTCAAAAGATTTTCAAGCGCTTTCTTCTTATTTACCGCATTTTGATAATACGACTTTGATATCAGATAACCCAGCCCATATCCGAGATCGTGAGGCCTGTCTTCAATAGATCCCCCATTGTAAAGCCAATTAGAAAGATCTTCTGAGAATAGTTCTTGTTGCAGATCTGCAGAAATTATCTCAAAGTTTTCCGGGGAATTCAGGTAATCTAACTGTGCTGATTGTATGGGCATTCCGGTTGAAAGTTCTACCAAAAAATCGCATACTCCTTCCTCAATGATCTTGTAAAGAACCTTATCTCTATTCACCTCGTCCCCATAATTTTGCTGAAAATGCATAAGTTCATGCAGGATAAGTTGAGGAAGCATATTCATTTCCATAATTGACTCCTTTTGCCAGTCATTTAGTTCCATTACAGGCATTCCATCCGATCTGCCATACATGTCTCCCCCAATAAATAATCCCATTTCAGAGGCTGTACCACCCGAATTTAATAAACCTGGAACCATATAGACCTTTGGGAATACAGCATTTGGGTAAAGTGTTTTAAAGGTCTGCATTGCTATCTTAGTTTGTTGTTTGAGTCCCTCCGCACTTTGCTTCCTTAAATACCCCCGCAGATATGTGTAATATTTTGGAGAGCCATTGATCATCTGCCCATACATATTTTCCAAATTGTAGTATCTAATGGCATAATAGTCTCTGATTTCGGGAGGACCTAGTAATATATAATTCTTTAAATACTGTTTGGCGCTATCCGGATTTGCTTTGGCTTCCTCAAAATATGGCCAGAATTGGTCCATAGCCCTCATTTCCAGCGTAAAGTTTGAGATATTATGAAGTTTTACTTCCAGAGAATCAAGACGTTTTTTTAAGTGCCTCATCTCCTTAGTGTTTAATTCAACAAGGCCAGGATATTGCTTGAGAATAGTAGGGTTGGCCATACCATGATCTATAGCCTTATGGATGAGTAATACGGTAGAATCTAATTTATCCGCAAGCTGATAGAGCGAAGCGGCCTCCATATATAGCTCTGATGAATGGAGGTCAATATTCGCTTCAAATATCTCTCTTGCGATCTCATCATAACGTTCATTGCGCTCCATTTTCTCATAATCTTCAAAGAGGATATTGAGATCTGGCAGATAGCCGGTGGAAGCAACTGAAGTATTTTCTTTTTGGACCTCACCACAGCTAAAAAGCAATAAACAAAGGCAACCGTATAGCCCTTTGCATAAAAAACGATTTGTAGTCATTGTTCTTTAATTCCGGAATATACCATTAGGAAAGACCACCGGACTTTCAAATCCTTCTGCACTTACCGCGGCAACACCAAAGAAATAATTATCGATAACTATCCCTTCTAAGGTAAACTCATTAACATTGCCTACCATTCTGCTATGATCCCAGGTAGGTGAGGTGGTGTCTCGCCAGTAGATCTTATAGCCTGCTGCTCCTTCGGACTTGCTCCATTTTAAAATAGCTGAGGGTGCAACAATACCGCCAATTTGCACTTCTGCCGGTGCCGGGGGTGCCCAGGCCAGAGAGGCCAGATTAATGGCATTCACAGCCGTTAGCTTTTTGGCAAATTCAAAATTTACATGTTCTAACACATCGCCGTAAGCAATTCCATCTTCCACGCGTATATCCTGATGTTGTTGGGTGTAATTTTCATGTGCCTCCATAATCCTGATCCCCGGAAATCCCTGATCATTAAATGGCCTGTGATGGCCACCACGCCCAAACCTATCTAATCGGTAAATTAGCATCGGATTCATTTCTGGCATAAACGTCTTGGTATTCTTATGTACATAGCGAGCTAATTGTCTGGAAATACCATCAACCTCGCCTCCGTAAAATCTTCTCGCATTGCGTTGCTTTTCCGTCTCAGTCGGAGGTACCGGTTCCGAGAAGATCCTGAAATCTCGGTTGCTGGTCACCCCATCTACACCGGTGATATTTCCTATCATATCATTATTTAAAACTCCAATAATGTCCCATCCTTTTTCCTTGGCATAAGCTGCGAGGAATTTACCCCCATACAATCCTTGTTCTTCACCAGATAGTCCTACATAGATAATGCTATTCTCAAAACTGTATTTTGAAAGAACCCTTGCAGCTTCTATAGTTCCGGCCATACCACTGGCATTGTCATTAGCACCGGGAGAATCGGAGGTATAATTGGTTGGGTCACTTACTCTAGAATCTATATCCCCACTCATGATGACATAGCGGTTTGGGTATTTAGTACCTTTTTGGATAGCTACCACATTCACTACCATCACATCTTTAACAATTCGTTGATTATCGCCTTTTTTAACTAATTCCTGATGGTAAAATACATTCAGGCAGTTATTACAAGCTGCAGAAATATTTTCGAACTCTCCTTTAATCCATCGCCTTGCTGCACCAATACCTCTTGTAGAAGATAGGGTATCACTTAGGGTATGCCTTGTGCCAAAATTAGCGAGCTTGGTCACATCTGCTTCTATGCGTTCCGATGAAACGGCATTGACGATGGCGTATATATCGTTGGATGATTGACCATATGAAAGTTGAAAGGAAACAAATAGGGCAGTAAAAAAGATGTACTTCATAATAATGTATTTCTGTATTTTTTATCGAACCAAACAGCGTGAAGGTAACATAATGGCCCTAAAAGACCATAAAAGAACCCTGGAGCCCCAAAGTTAATACCAACTTTTAAAACACCTAATATAATCGACATTATTGCCACCAGAACATAAAGTGAAAAATGGTGTGCATAAAAAAGGAGGTCTATGGAAGATTGAATTGATCTTGTCTTTCTAAAAGCTCTGTAATACATAAGAGCGTAGCATAAAAAGATCAAAGCGAAACCAAAGCCATACATTACGAACAAAGAGGCTAATCCATCACGGGTTATAGCTTGAAGACCCATCCAGGAATTGATCAATGACTTTAATGGAAATACGTAATACAGTACTACAAAAAGCAGCACAGAGTTCAAGGCAATGATCCAGTTATCTATATAAGAGTTCCTTCTGAAGAAATTGTAATGTATCTTCCATAGCATTACTAAAACAAAGAAGCTGGCTCCAAAACTTATAAAATTGGTAGCCTTGGCCCCGGTTAACCAGAGGCTTGCATCCATATCCAGTGTTACAACCATCAGGGTTGCGGCAAAAGCAAACACCCCGTCACTAAAGGCTTCCACTCTGTTGTTGTTATGTAAGAACTTCATAGGGTCCATGATTAATTACCTGGAACTTCGGCTGCGAAAGCCAACTTATTTGAAATACTATTGGCGGCAATCCTGGAGATCTTCGAAATTTTACTTTTAGGAAATTCC
>NZ_CAMYKH010000104.1 GCF_947258935.1 uncultured Muriicola sp. | reverse complement strand
ATCACTTTCCATGATAAACCGTTCTTGTTTGGCTTTATCACGAAAGTAAAAGAAGACAATGAATGGGATCACAAAAAGGGTATAATAAAGCCCTAATTTAAAACGGTTGTCATTGATCCCCATGGAAGTAATACAAATGAATCGAGATACTGCATCTGTTTTCATCGCTTGCAATATGTTTTCCGTCCCCTGGGATAGGATATGGCTGGGACCTAAAAATCGTTTATGACCCAAAGCAGACAAAACGGCATCTTGTCCCTTAAAAATACCGTCGAGATCTGTAGTATTTAATACATTCCCCTGTACCACTTTTAGATTGGGGTGTTGAATTTTCACTTTTTTAGGATTCCGAACCAGGGCGGTGATATGATGCCCGGCTTCCAGGCCTTGTTTTAGTAGTTCCTTCCCTGTTTTTCCGGTACCTCCTATGATGGTTAGTTTCATTTTAAAACGATTTTAGACACAAGAGTATATAGAATTACTGAATATCAGGTATTTATAATGCTCAGTTGTTGAAATATGGTTCTCAGTTGATCTGAAGGGGTCAATTCTACGGGATCAAAGCAGTCCTATAGGGCCGCCATATATTTCTTCAAATTACCCTGAATAAAATAGTCCCATCCTCCAATACAGCTCTCGCGTTTAAATTCAGGAATGTCTTGGGGAAAATCGGATTGCACAAGGATGGTCAATTGCAGCCTTGAAGAGTTTTGGTCTCCAAATACCTCAAAACAAGAAGTTGAAGCACCCGGATATTCCAGGAAACGCCAGCTATAGGTTATCTTCTTGTGTGGTACCACCTCAATAACTTCCCATTGATGTGTAAAAACCCTATCTTCTGAATGTACTTTGAAATTGATTTTAAATCCAACAGTTGGTTGAAAATCATCCATTACATCAAAATACCATTTCTTCATTTCATTGATGTTTGTAAGTGCTTTCCATAGCTCATTGGCACTTTTGTTAAAGTTGGCTTCAACAACAATTGGTGGATCTGTTTTTTTCATAGGTTCCTAGTTTTAGGAATTTGTGACCTTAAGATCATTCATGGTCGAATATAGAAGGCAACCCAAAGAGGTCGTTCTGGGAGGCATCGAGGGTTTCTGCAATACGAGCTAAATTTTCTTTAGTAGGTGCAAGATCTATGTATTTATCTATGATGGCTCTGTTCTTATAGATGACGATGGTATTTTCCACCTCTGGATTTACTTTGTTGAGAACCACTTCACTTTTTTTATCTGAGAAAGATGGGACAAAGGTAAGGGCCGTATACTGCAGGTCTAATTCCTTTCCGAGCATTTCTAATTCCTTTTGACGCGCTTCATGGCTATAATCATTTTCATTCCCATAAACAAAATAGGCTTTTAAATAGGCTTTTCTTCGGTCACTTTCAAATTCGAGGAATTGCAACCAGGTTTTGATGTCTTCCCAATTAGGATGATTACCTACAAAATAAACGATTCCATTATATCGTCCATATTTACAAACAGGACAGGTTTTTGTTCCCTTGTCGGGACCATAAGCATGATAGGGGGTAAAGGACGGATTGTCCTCTCCAATGGCTAGTCCTGAGCTTACTTTAGCAGTATTAGTTGTAGGATACTCCGGGATATTCAAACCCAACACTATATCGTGTTCAGCTACTTGTATATCTCCGTCTACAAGTAATCTCAGCACCCCACTGCCGCCTCTATTTTCCAATGATCTTCGGACCGTTCCTGTCAATAATTTGTCATCGTCAAAAACAAGTTCGTCAATATAATATTCATCCGCAATATTTGGCTCCTTTACGGACAGGTGAATATGAGCCGGTTCGTTATTGTTGGGATAGGGAGCAGGACGTACTGTATAGATATCGTATTTCCCATCTTTATTGGTCTTTACCCATCCTCTTAAATGGCCATGCCTTCTGGCTCTTGGATCCATCCCTTTTTTTGGAGTATAATATCCGTTCGCATCGGTTTGCCAGTAATAGATTATGATATCCGAGGCAGGCTTTTTACCCCCAGATTGGTAAACCTTTCCAGTGACATGAAGCTTTTGACCCCCGCTTTGCCATCCTGCACTTGTGTCAATGGCCTGTAACTCAGCGGGCATATCCACATACATGAGTTCGCACCCATCGCATCCTCCTCCAACCATTTTGTTTACAGATGAGGTAGAAGATCGCTGTGAAGCAGATTTGGTTTGCCCATTACAAGAAATCAACACCCATGAAAAGAGTAGAAATAAAAGGAAATGTTGTTTTTTTAAAGACCACATAATAGATTTCATATCTGGTGAAATTTAAAATGAATTACAACCACTTATTACGTTTAAAATACAGTAACATTCCCACTGCTACAATGACCATAACGCCCAGCATAATAAAGTAACTGTATTTAAAATGCAATTCTGGTAAGACATCAAAGTTAGTGCCATAGATCCCCGCAATAAAGGTGAGGGGGATAAAGATCACCGAAAATACTGTCAGGAATTTCATTACATCGTTTAATTTGCTGCTAATAGTGGTGTGGTAAATGTTTAACTGGTCTGACAAGATCTCCCGGTAACTGTCCGATACTTCATGGGCCTGACTAATATTATCTTCCAATTCTTTGAAATGTACATAGGAAGATTCATTGATGAATTCAGATTCCATTTTGGCCAGGACAAAGATCATTTCCTTGGCGGGTTTAATGCTTTTGCGCAGGAAATTCAATTCGCGCTTATATTTATTGATCTCATTGATGACCACCTCATTGGGATTTATTAGCAGGTTGTCTTCAAGGGTTTCTATTTTTTCTCCGAGAACACTTAACACGTATAAATAATTATCAATTACAATATCGAGTAAAGCAAAGGTCAGATAATCTGTACCCCCGTTTCTTATTCTTTTTTTCTGTTTACGAATGCGTTCCCGCACAGGTTCAAAAACATCACCTCTCTTTTCCTGGAATGAGATTAAGACAGATTCTGTTAAGATCAAGCTGAGATTTTCCACAATGATCTGGCCTGTATCTTCGTTTTGCTGCATCATTTTGATGGTGATCAAAATACAATTGTCATATTCCAAAACTCGTGGCCTGGCCTGAGTTTGCATCACTTCAGCCAGCACCAAGGTATCCAGATCAAAAGTTTCCGCGATCTCCTTCATGATTGCTGCATTGTGCAGACCATCTACGTTAAGCCAGGTAACAGTATCTTTTTCCGTGTATTTTAGAACATCCTGAACCATTTTTAAGGCGTCTTCTTCCAGTGTTTCTTCATCAAAATCTATGATGCGTAGTATTACCTCATTGATCTTCTTTTTGCCTCGGAATAGAAGTTCATCCGGTGCCAAGCCTATTTCTTGTTTTTTTTTCTTGATGAATCTAGTCATGGTCATAAAGTTTGTTACATAATGCCAATAGGTCAATTGGACACCAATAAGCTACGATTTTTTTTTATTGATTTAATTCAAAATTCTCTGTCAGTATTTTCTCAACTCATAGAAACACCAAACAAATGTCCGATATAGGCGGTAATTCCCATAGCAACTGTGCCCCAAAAAGTAATTCTTAAAACAGCCTTTTTAATACTGGAACCGCCGGCTTTGGCAGCTACAGCTCCCAAGGTAGCAAGGAAGAGGGTAGCCAGCACATATTGCCAATAGATCATTGGTTTTACGGGAACAAATAAAGCAGCCAATACGGGCAATATGCCCCCAAATATAAAGGCGGCTCCAGAAGCAAAGGCGGCTTGCAATGGCCGTGCCCTGGTAATGCTGTTTATACCCAACTCATCTCTGGCATGGGCACCCAGGGCATCATGTTCGGTAAGTTGCCTGGCTACTTCAACAGAAAGTTCAGGTGTTAGACCCCGGTCTTCATAAATCTGTGCAAGTTCTTCTAATTCTGCCTCTGGCATTTCTATCAGTTCTTTTTTTTCCCTTTCGAGATCTGATGTTTCAATATCTGTCTGTGAACTGACCGACACGTATTCCCCGGCTGCCATGGAGAGTGCTCCCGCTACTAGTCCGGCCACCCCCGCCAAAACAATTGGTTCCCTTGTTGAAGAAGCGGCAGCTACACCAATGATAATACTGGCGGTTGAAAGGATCCCATCGTTTGCACCTAAAATAGAAGCTCGTAACCAACCGCTACGAATGAGATAATGTTCTTCTTTTTTCATCGTTCTTTTATTTAGGCGTTAAATTCTTGTTTTGTATTTAGTTGCCTTTATTTATTTACCAGGGTACTATCTTTAAGAACCTTTTGTTTTCCACTGCCACTTATTTTTTCCGTTATGGCAATCCAAAAAGGGCTAATACAAATTGTAAGGGAGATCAGGGATATCGTAAAATCATAGGCATACTGGGTTAGAATATCCAGATTCAAAGCAGTAATACATATCAAAAAACTCAATTCCCCAATTTGGGCCAACATGGCTCCTCCAAAGATGGCATCTTTCCACGAATTGTGATAGGATTTTAAAATAAGGGTATTAATAAATTGATTTAATACATACACCGCAATCATTACAAGCCCTAAAGGAAGAAGATTACTTAGTAAAAACTCTATATTAATCTGGGCCCCAATACTTATAAAAAAAATGGCCACAAAAAGGATCCTGAACGAATGAATGGCATCATGGATCCACCTGGTGGCCTTACCCGCGTGCATCACCAGGCCGCCGACAAAGGCACCAAGTGCTTCTGAAATACCAAACAAACCGGCAATCATAGCCCCTGCAAAACAAAAGAACAAGGCCAGGAATACCTGAAGTTCATGATCTTTTTGAATAGACCTTTTAAAGGGTAGCCAGGTAATTTCTTTTTTGATATAGATATAAATGATAGTCGATATGATCAGGACACCCCCGATGACCTTCAGGATTACAGAGTTGAAGGAAGTATCTTCCCCGCCAACTATAGAGATAATGATAAGGATTGGGGCGATGGCTATATCCTGAGCCAGGAGAATGCTGGAAACATTTTGCCCTATCTTTTTATTCATCAATTGCTTGTCCTCAAGTAATTTGAAGATCACAGCCGAACTGGAAAGTGCAATAACAAATCCTAGTACAATGATTCGGGTGGTGTTCCATTCAAAAAGAATTCCAATGGCCCAAACGCTGCCAATACTTAAAAGGAATTGGCCAAGGGTTCCAAATACCGCAAGTTTCCAATTTCCTATAAAAGAAGTAAGGTCTATTTCCATCCCGATAAAGAAGAACAAAAGAATGATCCCTAGTTCGCCAATATATCGCATGTTGGTCTCATCCCCGATCACGTCAAAACCGTGCTGCCCTATTAGGATGCCAATAAGAATATAAGCAATAAGGGTGGGTTGCTTTATTTTTTTCAATAAAAAACCAGATAACACAACGGCCAATCCAACAATGCAAATCAAAG
>NZ_CAMYKH010000103.1 GCF_947258935.1 uncultured Muriicola sp. | reverse complement strand
ATCGTTGATGCCCATGATCAGAGATATTCAACTCGCCGCTTCCCCGGGTCAGGCGAAGTCGATAAGTAGTGACCAGCAGTGCGAGGGCCGACAGCAACAATATCGGCGAAGACACTGTTCCCGGAGCCAGTGTGCCCAGATAGATCGAGACGCCCATGTGCGCCACGGCATTCAATGTCATGAGCCCACCGAGAAAATACGAAACAGGTCGCATAAACCGGTTGCCTGAAAAGACCATCGGTGACAACGCCAGCAGCAACAAGACTCCGAAAACCAGGCTTGTGAGCCAGCCGGAGAATGTGAAGGTCGGCAGCGAAATCCACGGAATTGACTCACGAATCGCCCCGGCGACTGAATGGTAGAGCGGCAAGAAGTCATTAATTGCCTCGTCCGCAACGTGGAGCCCCAGGGCAATGCACAGTGCCACCCAGGCCAGTCCCCACTGTCTTGTTCGATTGTCTGTCGCCATTGAAATACCCGGGCGTTATCGACGCTGGCTGAGCGCGCGTTCACTGCAAGCCGCAAAAGCAATAGTGACTACGCTACCACCCTGAAAAGGCAGGCGCCATTGGCCGAAGTTCGACGGCCGTTTGTTATGCTGCGTCGGCGGCAACTGAAAAGGAGGCGACCGTGTCGAATTACATAGATCCCGAACGCGACCAGTTCGAAGCATTCAAGCGACTGCCTCGCGACAAGCCGATAATGATGCTCAACCTCCTTCGCTTTCGCGACAAGGCGGCTTACGACGATGGCCGCAAGTCCACGGGAGCCGAGGCATACGGCGCGTATGGCCGAGAAAGCGCATCGGTTTTTCGTCGTGTTGGGGGCGAAATCGTCTGGCGCGGAACGCCGGAAGTCATGCTGATCGGTCCAGGAGAAAAGCAGTGGGACCTGGCTTTTGTCGCCCGCTACCCCACGGCAGGCGCCTTCCTGGAAATGGTCACCGATCCCGACTATCAAGTTGCCGTCAAGCACCGGCAAGCCGCTGTCCTCGACAGCCGCCTGATTCGCATGACCGAAGCGGGCGAAGGCGATGGATTTGCCGGCTGACTGGGGCGATACTTGACACTATGATCATCCAGATATCTCAAGTCGTTGTTGCGGCATTGGGCACTACTGTCCTCGTGCTGTCCGCATGGGGAATTTACTCGCCGGTTGCCCTCATCAAGATGGTAGCGCAGGCGATAGAACAGGGTTACGGCATGTACGTCGGGGTTATCGTCCGCCTGGTACTCGGCGCAGCCCTGATTATCGCTGCTCCGGTGTCTCATTTTCCGACTGTCTTTCAGGTATTGGGGTGGCTCGCGATCTCTGCCGCCGACTCAAATGACCTCATTTCCCCGACCGACCCGCGTTTCCATGTTTTCGAGTTATCCAATTCAGCCGGCGACGGCACGTACGCAAGTTCAGTCGGCACTGTCGTTTTGACTTTCCTTGCTGAGGACTCACGATATTGCCGCGCCGCCCGTTTCCCGTCGGACAATCGTTTTGTGCTGGCCTGTCGCAATGAGCGGGGATGGAAAATAGAGGCCGAAAACGCCCTTGCGCCAGCGGAGGCACGCAATCCCACCGCATTCGGCGGCGGCAGCAGTTTCGATGCGACGGACGCCATCGTTGCGATGATGGCAAGAGCCGATCCCCTGGATGAACGCGAGATAATCGAGGCGGCAGCGCAGGGCTGGCGCGCTACCGCTTCTGCCTATGATCAATCCCTTGATGCCCGGGCGATACTAAGGGGCACGGCTCGAACCTACCGGGCCAGCAAGTCCTATGTCGACACAGGCACGGTGCAAACCGTGTACGTCAGCCTGTTGCGCACGAGAACCGCAGAGACCCATTTCAAGACAGCCTATGTCGCCCCATTCGACTTTCGCTTCGAGTCCACGATGCACGACTTCGAGAATATTGCAGTCAACTTTATCGCCTGGCGCAACAAGGAAGGCGTCAAGAGCTGGCTAAGCGTCAAGCCGGAGATCGTTGAAGACATTGACTCGATCGAACGCGCTCTGGACGCAGGTGCCGGCATATCCCGTGACTCGTCCGGGATGATCCCTGGCCTGATCTTTCCCGGCATGCGGCTCGGCGGCGACATAGTCAAACTGACCGATCCGGTCCGACTCGACGATGCGCAGATCGACGGATTTGATTGCTTCCAGGTGCAAGGCAGTCGCTGGCCGCACAAGGGCCCGACAAGCGTGTGGATTGATAAGAAGACCTTTCTCATGACCAGACGAACTTTTCTCTTAATACCATTAGGATTTATTCAAATCCTACCTCATATTGCCTACTTCATTTAATTTTGGATGAAAGGCAATTTTACGTGAGATGGATGGGTGGCCGAATGATGTATGTTATTGGTAGCGACTATTCCTACTTTCTCATCGTAGTTGTTCCCTCCCGTATTTAAGTTACGGGCAAACCTGGGAAAATTACTGCTAGAAACTTCAATCCTGATACGATGACCCTTCTTGAAAAAATTACTGGTGGCCATTGGTGGGAGATCTACCTTATAGACCTTAGCTTTTTCCATAAATACCTCCTTTTCATACCCTTCACGGTAGCGTACACGTTGAATGGTCTCATCTAAATTATAAGCGCTTCCATCGGGGTATACATCTATAAGCTTAATGGTTAGGTCCGTATCCTTAACATCACTGGAAAGATATAAGGTTGATTCAATGAATCCTGTCATTTCTACCCCTTCCTTTAAGATATCTGTAGTATACACCAGTATATCATTTCTAGTTTCCATCCCTTGTTGGTCAAAGGCACCACCTTTAACCGCATTCCCTGTACAACAAACATTTCCACCATAAGAAGGTACAGGATTCATGGGGTCATAAATAAAGGTATCCCACTTTTCATCAGATGCCGGTTTCTTTAGACTAAGGCTGCCATCTCCATATAAGCTATTCGCTGCCCCCCCACTATGCAAATAATAAGTCTGTAACTTTGATTCCTTAGGTGGCCAGGTGTCAGAAGAATTCCATTGATTACTTCCCATAGTATAATACTGAACCTTGGGTGTTTTTGATTTAAAGTCGTTCGTGTCCCCTTTCAGCCATAGATCGAACCAATTGTATATTTGCTCATCGTAATTGAGCCTCGCATCTCCTACCGATAATTCTCCAACTATGGTATTTTCCGTTGCTCGTGTGTACGCACAATGCAGGGTTGGCGCAATGACCAGGTATTGATTATCTCGTACAGTGTCATCTTTGGAATTCGCCCTAACGTGGTTGTACAAAGCCAGGTTTGGACTTATGGAAACATCGTACCAGGTAGCAAACCAAAATCCCGGAATATTGATCTCCATATCATCATGGTAAAGTCCACCTTCAAACCAGGCCTTATCATTTGGTTTACGGCGCACCATCTTATCGAACACTTCTATTTTTCCCGGTATATTTTTAATAAAGTCCTGTATTGGGAGATGTTTTAGTGCCTCTGCCATATTTACAGGAGGGTTCTCGGGGGCAAGATCATAGAATCTTGAAATCCGGATAAGATCTTCCTGAGAAGCACCTGCAGGGATCCTGGGTTTAAAGGTATCGTGTTCTACGCCATACAACCAGGCAAAGAAGAGCATTTGCTCTGCCCCTCCTCTATACCAATTGCCTTGTTCATAATAATCTCCAACTCTTCCTACTCCTGCCCCAAAACTTTGAGGAACCATAGTAGCAAGAGATGGGTGATCCAGGGCGGCAACAGCCATTTGCCATTCTGCAGTGGAGGAACATCCATAGAGCCCAATTTTTCCATTAGACCAGGGCTGAGACTTCATCCAGGAAAAGGCATCATACCCATCTGTTAATGGTAATCCTAAGATATCCCACTCTCCCTCTGAATAATAACGTCCCCGTTCATTCTGAACCACATAGGCATATCCTCTTTTTACTGCCTCGTAAGCCCGTGCAGCTGTTCTTGTTCGTTCTTCCCCATCGCCCCAGGAATTAAAATTATACGGAGTCCTGGAAAAGATGATCGGTACTTTTTGATCTCCCTTAGGGCGATAGATATCCGTTGCCAGGCGTATTCCATCGCGCATTGGCATCATTACCTTTTGATCAACTATGGCAATCTCGCCTAATTTTTCCAAAAAGGTTTCCTGTCCTATTAGGGGAATGTTAAATAATACAATTGCGAAAAATAAAAATAGTGGCTGGTAATTTTTCATGGATTTCATGTTTTGCGAAGGTTCAAGTTTAAAAATATGCAATTAATACATTTAAATTCTTACCTAAAATTAAAATTCGGCTTGTCAGCATTAAGCAGGAATTGGTAACTCTTTTCTAATTCTATAGATGACCGTTACTCATTCCTTTTGTTGTCTAGCAAAAACTATGGTATGGATGTATTTTACCAAAATTGACTGACTGTTAATGGAGGGCAATTTCGGGATATAATCATTTCTATTGGTGTTGGTGCCTGAATTGAACACTACCCATAGATCCTGCCCTTCCCGAAAGTTATATCGGAATCGTACATTGGCCGCAAACAAGTCGGCCGCACTGTTGTATTGTACCAGGGCATTTGTAGACAATTTACGGTTTAAAGCCGTTCCTAGGTTTAATCGGGCAACATGGAATCTCAGTTGATCATCCCTCTCTGAAAATTCACCATAATTAAATGAGTACTGTAAACTTAATTGAAAGTGTTTTGAGACGTACCATGATGGAGAGAGGGAAAGAGAATTTAACCAACCATCATAAAATGATCCTATTTCCAATTCAGCACTTGTCCTAAAGGTTTTATCCACAGCCATACTATAAGATCCCAAATATCTATAAAATTCATAGGTGCCAATGGGAATATTTATACCCCCGGCGAGAGGCAAAGCAATTAGTAAATTTTCATATACTTTTTTTACCGATACTGTTCCACCATCGATATTTCGTCTAGAGAATGTCCATTCAGTTCCGTATTCGGAAGACAAAAGAGTACTTTCACCATTACTGATATAGGCATTTCCCAACATTTCCAATTTATGCCAAATAAAAGGACCTTTCTTATTTAACCAGGTATGGGAAAATCTAGCTGTTCCATATTTAAAATCACTTCGGTCCAGAAACCCAACTCCGGGATTATAATTGGGTCCGGATAGTATAGTTCCAACGGTATAACCAAAGCCGTTTCGCCTTCTTCGGTTTAGTTCCAGTGCCAGTCGGCCGCTATTGAAATCATTAAAAGCATCATTTTCAATTCGGCTATCAAAAGATTGTGCCCATTGTAAGGTGAGATAATCATCATCAAAAATACGGATAAGTCCATCTATTCCGTATGCGAAATTCTTATTGCCATTTGCATCTAATCTGCTGGTAAACATGCCACCTACAAAACTATTTTTATTAAAGATTCTTCTGCGTACGCGTAAAACCCCAAAGTTTTCTGATGGCAGGGTGTCAAGACTTTTTGTTTGCATGTCTAAAAAAGCCAGATCCCAGGTTTTCATTCGACCTATCATGCGAATTCCTCCATAAATTGGGACTTGTTGACCATTACTTGTCAAACCTATTCGGCGACTAAAGAATAACCGACTTAATCCCCCCGTCCTAAAATCGAAAATAGAAGCCCGTTCCTGGAAAAATTGTCTTTTTTCAGGAAAAAATAGAGAGAATCGGGTAAGATTCACAAGTTGATCATCTGCCTCTGCCTGTGCAAAATCCGTGTTTATCGTAAAATCAGCGGTTACATTATTGGTGATTGAAAATTTCACATCGGCTCCAATTTCGGCATCAAAATTACTTTTTTTGTCATAACCCGTTCCAGCACTATTCAATTCATTTGCTATAGAATTTCCTCCCAATACATAGGGTGTTACATAAAGGGTTTTACTAGGTTTTATTCCGGTAAACACAATCTTTTGCGCTAAAGAAGGTCTTAAAAAAGCAAAATTAGTTTTAGGTGGTATGGCAGGATATACCAAGCGTTCCAGCTTCCTGGCAACTTTTCTCTGTACGGTAAGTCCCATGATGACTTTCCCGTTTATTTCCTGAAATCGTAAACTGCTGAAAGGTATTCGGATCTCTGCAAACCATCCATCTTTTGTAATGGTACTTTCTGCATCCCAAAAGGTATTAAAATCTCGGTTTAACCAGCTTCCTGAGGAAATGGTACCTCCCGTAGCATCATTCGATATTTCCAGATCATTTCGCAGCCCAGTAGGGGTTGTTGTAAAAACATAGCCCGTTTCATTGTCGTTATATGTGTCCAGCAATATTTCAAAATGGTCTGACCCGGAAATTTTATCCCGGTAGAGGGAAGTGGCTCTGATGCCACTCGGATCAGTGTCAAAAGCCCTTATAGAACCGTAGAAATACATATCGTCATAAGCGAGTCTTATCTCAGTTCTTTCCGTTGGCAGAGCTCCGGCATTTGGTTCATACTGTACCATAGAAAGGGGGGGGATGGCATCCCAGGCCGCTTCATCTACAACTCCGTCGAAGATAATATCATTAATTCTGGGAACTACAAAAAGAGAGTCGGATTGAGCGCGAACAAAAGAAAAAGCTATGATTGAAAAAGTCAAAATAAACTTGTTCTTCAAAGCCATGAATTCATAATTGGTTTAAAAAGGTACGGAATTTAAGATCATAAAAATTAAAAAGCCTCCACTATGTGAAGGCTTCCATATGATGATAAACACGGTTTTATTCTAATTCCTTTAAAATATTTTCCGCAGAATTGGTTATGCTTTTATAACAACCATAGCCCCATCGAGCAAAAAAGAAAAGGAAAATGGCCATGATAGGCAGGTAGACATACCATATGTTGCTATCGAGGAAGAGATCTTTTCCCTTCATAATTTTACTGGCAACCGG
>NZ_CAMYKH010000102.1 GCF_947258935.1 uncultured Muriicola sp. | reverse complement strand
GAATTCTCCTGTAAATTGAACATCGTTCGTTATCCCTCTTATAGTCAGCTGCCCTGTAAACTCAAGGTTTTGTTCAGTAAAAGGTTTAACAGAGGTGATCCTTAAATGGGCTTCAGGGTGCCGTTTTACGTCAAAGAAATCCCGATCCTTCAGATGGTTTTCCAACCCGCGTTTAGGGATGGGATCATGTGCCGGGATGTCCGTAACTTCTATTGTGTTCATATCAACATAAAAGGATCCGCCAAGGAGCTTTTCATCCTTTACCTCTATAAAACCCGACTTGATTTGAATGATCCCGGAATGACTTTTTACCCCAAACATTTTGGTCCCTTTCCACCAGATCTCAGAAGCCTTTGTGTCTATCGTAAGGGTATCTACCGTTCCCTTTGGTATTTCTTTCATATCCTGAGAAGCCATGATAATGGACGCATGAGTGGGCGCCATGTCTCTACAGGAACAAAACAGGCACAAGGCCAACAATACGACTATAACTTTATTCATAATTGGGTATATTTTTACCGAGAATCAGGTTACGCTTTATTACATATATGCCGTCGGATCTTTTAGGCATTACTATACCAGAACCTGCACGATTCTGCAATCTTTTCCTTCGCTCGGCAGTTAATAACACATCATCTTCAAACACATAATTGTCAACGTAGTATTCCTTTTTCCCCGGTTCTTTGATCGTTAGGTGGATATGTTCCGCTTCCACTCCGTCCGGGTAAGCTCCCGGCCTAAAGGTGTAAAATGAATAACTCCCATCTGACCCCGTCTTTACCCAGCCACGGATAGAACCATGCCTTTTACCCCATCCTTTTTCGGTTCCTATCTTTCGATAGATACCCTCCCGGTCCGTGTGGTAGATATACAGGATGATATCCTTAGCCGGGGTCTCCCCATCCTTCTTAAACACCGTTCCTGTAATCTTCAACCGGGGCTCCAGCCCAAATAATGGCAAGGTATCTACGCTAACAAGTTTGCGGCTCCCGTATTCGTAAACCGCCTGGCAGTCTTCGCAAGGCCCGCCTAATAAATCTGCCCTGTTTTGCCCGCAACAGAATAAAGTAGTGAACAGAAATAAAAGTCTTAGCAGTGATAATGATCTAGTTACTTCCATGTTTTTTTTATAAAGTTATTGGAAATACTGTCGTTAACAACTGTAAATGTGGTAAGTGGAGTATAGAACTGGGTGAACTGAGTTCACCCCATTCTCTTTAGAAACTCTTTAGCGTAGTTGCGACTTAGTCGAAGCTCTGATCCGTCTTCAAGGGTCACATCATAATCTCCGTTACCACGGGAAAGGTATGACTTAACAAAATCTGTATTTACGATGCTACTCTTATGGATTCGTATAAACTGCGGTAGCGCATGTTTTTCAAGAAAGGACTGCAAGCTCGCAGTATGAAGATAGGTTCCATCGTGTGTTATAAGCGCAATATAGGGTGATTCTGATCGTACACAGAGGATGGATTTAGGTGAAAGCACTATATGTCTCCCCGCTTTACTTACCCTGATGCTCGAATGCTCTGCGGAATAAAGGACCTTTTTAGACCTGTGTTCTCGGTAAATTTTAAAGAAAAAATTGCCAAGTCCATATACGAACAGCGCGATGACTCCATTTTCGGGGCCGCTGCCGCGTAGTACGTCTACGATTCCGAAAGTGTCCTCCAGGAACACGGAGGATAAAACTTTAACCGCTGATGCAAACAGCAGCAAGTGCAACAAAGTAAATAAGAGTGCATAGACCAGATATAGCCTTGGTTTCTTGTTATATGCTATCCAACCATTAAGTAAAAGTAGGGGTATAAAGAGTACCCAGAATGATCCGAAAAGAAGCGATTCGTACCAATAAAAGGAATAGCCCTCCAAAGTAGCCTCCAATAGGTCTTTTGCGAGGACCAACAAGAGTAGCCCGGCCAGTATAAGCAGTGACCAACGCAGCCAGGATTTCTGAAACTTGCCGGTTTTCATTGTCAAGGGTTTAAACAGTACATTAAGTTAGTGATTTTCCAAGAATGGCCTTATAGCCCATGATTGAAGGTGAAACGGTTATCTAAAGTAAAAATTATAAGACAAACCTTTACCACAGGCATCTCTATTTTATAACAAATTTTTAGGAAATTACAGACGAAAAGACTATTTTTATCGTTTAAGTACAGACTTTCATGATGCCCCAAGTGTTACGAAAGATCATTCTAAGTGTAAAAACTGAGTATTAACCGACCCGAATCACCTACGTTATGGAATACTTCCTTTTTTTTAGTTGGACAGTTGCAATGCTTCTTGTATTTGTAAAAATATGGATGGCAAACCGCTCACTACAAAATATGCTTCGTAAGTAAAGACCTCTGTAATTATTGATTTAATTGAGGACAATCTATACAAGAGAATGGGCAGGAATCAATATGATCCTTTCTACCCTAAAATATAAAAGCCGCCCGTAGGCAGCTTTTATACGCGTTCATATAAAAACATTATTTGATGATCCCTGTACAGCTAATACGTGCACCTGCAGCACCACTGGGCTGGGACGTAAAGTCGTCTACCCCCTGATGTACAATAACCGCTTTCCCAACTATATTCCTGGTTTCATCTTCGCAACCAATACACCAAAGATCTGTTGTAAATTCAACAGAGGCGTTTCCATCGGCATCAGCTGTAAAGTTCCCTATGTCACCCCTGTGATATCCGGCAGTTTCACCCCATTTTCCATGAGGTTCTGCGGTTGGATTCCAATGACCGCCGGTTGAGGTGCCATCTGTGGCTGAACAATCTGCTTTATCGTGAATATGGATAGCGTGTTCTCCCGGTGTGAGGCCAGTAAATGTAGCTTTCATAACAACTTTACCATTCTCATCCGTAAAGCTTACCTCTCCAGCCACATTACTATCACTTTTAGGTTCCATTTTAAAGGCGATGGTCTCTACCATTACCTCTTCTTTAATGGCTTCCATCTCTTCTGCAGCCTCACTGGCCTCCTTCTTTACCTCCTTACAATTGTTGGATGTGGTTAGGATAAGAGCAAGTATTGCTATTCTTAAAAATTTCATTTCGTTCATTTTTTAGTTAACATTTAAAGTTACATAATATTACACGGCAAGTCAATTTTAATATTTAAGACTTCAGTAGTTCCTTGGGGTTTCTTATCCCACGGTTAAGGTTTTCACAAAGGATGATACTTTTATCGATTCGGGTTTGCGATGTTTTATACCTGGCAATCATATAAATTATGCTTCTCTTTTTTCCATCTGTAAATCCTTCAAAGATCTCATGAGCATCTATATCACTTTCCAACACGGCATCTAATTCTTCAGGCATTTCCACGCCATATTTAGATCTGTCTTCTGAGAGTTTCAGACTGATAAAATCATAGGGAAAGACACCCAGAAATTTTTGATGCTCTTTACCGAACATGAGTCTGTATTCTGTTTTGCGTTTTTGGAGTGCACCATAGAATTCAACAGATTTACCCTCAAAACTAGCCATAACCTTTACCCTTTTGTGGCCTGATTCAAGAAAAGGACGAATCTCTTTATCCGGGAGAATCAGGGAATGAATCCCCTTAAACTGTACATCAAATGTCGGACTCTTAAGCATCTAACCGTAATTTTGATTAACGCTATTTATTCTGTCGACTCTTCTTTTTACGTAAATCCGGGTTAAAGAAAACGCCTAATTGTAATCGGTCATAGTTGACAGAATTAAAATGATTTTTTAAATAGCCTAGCTGCAGGCTGCTATTATCGGTAATGTGAACACCTAATGCCATATATAGTCTATTTTGACCAAAGACCTGATCCTGAAGATTCAGGAACACTTCATCATAAACGTTTACGAAAAATGTATCGGTAAGAGGAAGGGTTACTTGTAATCTATAACGAGCTCTGTGCTGAGTATCGGTGGTTTCCCCAAAATCTATAAAGCGCTGCTCTAGCCTGTACCGGTGTTCAAAACGGAATTCTCCCACCTTATTTTTCAGGATAAGTTGCTGAAAGATCCGGTTTTCCTTCGAATTAATTTCCTCCGGAAATTCTTCAAAAGTTCCATCTGTAGAAATATATCCATATCCAAGGGTAACAATGGCATCCTGGTTAATATGATAGTTAAGCCCGGTTCGCAATAGCAACTGATTAAAATTTTGAGTGGTTTCATAGAAGCGAAATTGGGCCTCAGAATGAATACTTAGCTTTTCTGATATCTTATTGGTGCCAAAGTACATATACCAGGCCCCCCATTTATCTTCGCCAGTATTTTGGGCCATACTTATTCCGCTTATTAAAAGGGCAAAAAATATACTTAATCTCTTCATTCAGTATCAGTATTTATTTCAATTTTATTCAAGAGGCTCTAATTGCGGAGATCTAGTCCAAATTAAAGGAAGAAGTATCCTTAAACATTGAAATGGTTAATGGTTCTATGGTCTCACGGTATGTCTTCCATTCATCAGCAAAAAAGGCGTTGGTCTTCTCCAAAGTGGCCTTAAGATCGGCTTCTGCAAATTCCATTAGCCTTGTTTCTGTTTCTGTGATCCCTGTTTTTCTGGAGCGTACATATTGATAGGCGTTTCCAATTCTCCGCATTACCGTAAGTTCCGGATTACGCGTGATCCCCTGTCGTTTGTCTACTTTCCCCAGATAAACATCTATAAGTCCATCGATCTTCTTTGAAATGTCTTTTGAGGCCTTAATTGCATCCTTAAATTTATCTTTATCTAACTCCGTCAGATCCTTCTGATACTTGGCGGCTACCTTTTTGCTTTCCAGCAATTGTTTAACTGCATCTGCTGTGGTTTGGGTAAAGCCTTCCAGTTTTTTACTTGCCTTATACACTTCATTGATGGCGGTGGTGGACACATTTAAACGCGGATCTGAGGCTACCGTAATCGTGGTCTCATCCATCATTTCACCCAACGATAATACAACTTTGTACATTCCGGGTTTTACGTCCACTCCACCGGCTTCTCTGTTGCGTTTACGAATTGCGCGTGAAGGACGGTCCGGTCCTTTTTCATCCATATTCCAATAGATCCTATGGAAACCAGCCTTTTCGGGCGTTTTGTATTTTAAGGTCCTGATAAGGTCTTCTCCATTGTAGATCTCAACCACTACAGAGTCTTTTGTTTTCTCTGCTTCTTCTGTTTCTTTCTTTTCATCCTCATTGGCTTCCTCGTCTTCTTCTTTTTTGTCTTCAGAATCTTTCTTCGGTGCTACTTTTTTAAATCCTTCTTTCAGGAAATAGGTGATCATAGCTCCTTCCTTTCTGTTTTCGGCATTGAACAAGGCATCGGCTCCAAATCGGCTCCCGGTGGGCTGTTGATAGGATGCCTGATAGGCCGTTGGAGGATCGAACACCTCAATATCCTTCATCAGTATAGACGGATCTGCGGCAACAGCTCTCAGAGGCCTAATATCATCTAACACCCAGGCGGCGCGTCCAAACGTTCCAATAACCAGGTCGTGTTCCCTTGGGTGTATTGTTAGGTCTTTTGTTGAGACTGTAGGGAACCCTTCTGTCCATTTCTGCCATTTTTTGGCCGCATTAAATGAAACATAGAGACCGTCATCGGTTCCTAAGAATACTAAGTTTGGATTTTCCGGATCCTCAATGATCGACAACGTATAGCTTTGCACATCTGCCTGATCTACTATCCTTTCCCATGTCTTTCCGTAATCTCTTGTTCTGTAAGCATAGGGTGTATAGTTAAATCTCCTGTAATCATTAGCAATAAGCAA
>NZ_CAMYKH010000101.1 GCF_947258935.1 uncultured Muriicola sp. | reverse complement strand
GTGCATGTAAAACTCCCATCTAAGTTGGGCATAGCGATGAACATAAACTTGCCTCTGGGCCATATATGAAAAGAGTGTTTATCTAATTTATGAGACCCATCCGGGTTGGCAGGAATCGTCAGTTCTTTATAGCCTACTTCCAGGAAGTCCTGAGAATAATTAAACCGACTCCGCCGTTGCATTTTATGCCGAACTCTGGAAAAGGCTCCGTCACAACCAAACACGATGTCGTGATGATAGGCTTTCCATTCGCTTTTCTCAGAATCGCCTGTATATAGGGTAGCCGTTGGTAGGTCTACATCCCAAACTTTCTCGTTGAATTTAAAAGTAACACCGGCTGTTTCGGCCAGATCTATCATTTTTCGGTTCAGGACGCCTCTTGAGATAGACCAGATGGCCTCTCCTTCCTTCCCGTACTTCTGATAATACTCGGGCTGATCGAGCACATGCATGGCACGTTTATCCAAAGGAATAGCGATCTTTTTGATCTGATCCTCTATCGCTACTTCCCGTAAGGCCTTCCAGCCGCGATCGCTCATAGCTAAATTAATAGACCTGCCAGAGAAATCTATGGTACGAATATCCGGGCGCCTGTCAAAAACAGTAATATGATGTCCAAAACGTTGAAGGTAGATCGCCAGTAAAGAACCAACAAGTCCCGATCCTACAATGGCAATGTTCTTAGGGCTTTGCGTCATGGTTCTCGCTGCGGAATTAATTAGGATACGTAAAAGTAAGAAATTCTTGTCAGAGCGGTGATGATCAATTTATCAATCAATTAACGTATTCATGTTTAACATTTTTCTATATTCGTTAAACATAATTAAGTATATGAGTCATTTGTTTGCAGAAGATATAGCTCAGTTACCTTCTCGTTACAGAGCTAACCTGATCAACAGTGTAACGGGCTATAAGTCGTGTAACCTCCTTGGCAGCAAATCTGCAGACGGCCATACAAATCTGGCCATATTTAGTTCGGTGATCCACATAGGAAGTTCTCCTCCCCTGCTGGGTTTTATCTTACGACCTTTAACGGTGCGCCGTGATACTTTTACAAACATTAAAGATCTGGGATATTTCACCGTAAACCAGGTCTCTGTGGAAATGTATCACAGGGCCCATCAGACGTCTGCCAAATATGAAAAGGAGGTTTCAGAATTTGATGAAATTGGGTTTAAAGTGGAATATCTTGATGATTTTGAAGCCCCTTACGTTGCAGAAAGCACCATTAAAATAGGCTGTAAATATGTAAACCATTATCCTCTGGAAGAAAATGATTGCCTGTTGGTAATTGGGTCCATTGAGCGACTTTATTTCCCGAAAGAGATCCAGGACTCGGATGGCTTTATTAGGTTGGATAAAGCAGCAACAGTCACCTCTATGGGAATGGATGGATATGCCTTACCGGCATATCTGGAAAGGCTTACATATGCAAGACCCGGTAGCGAACCCAGTACACTTATTAATGGAACATAAAAAACAACATCTTCCTTCCAAACTTTGCATTGTATGTGGAAGACCATTTCTATGGCGCAAAAAATGGAAGAAAAATTGGGAACACGTGGTCTATTGCAGCGAAAGATGTCGCAGAAATAAGAATCAAGCAACCAAGACGACAGATAGATCTATATAACACTCTTTATGAATACACTTGTATGGTTTCGCAATGATCTCAGAGTATCGGATAACCAATCCTTAACTCTGGCATGCAAAGAGAAAAAAGTAATCGCCGTATATTGCCTGGACCCAGAATTGCTGATAGAAGGTCCTTATGGTTTTCGAAAAATGGAGAAGTACCGGGTGAAATTCTTATTAGAATCACTAAAAGTACTTCAGGATAACCTTGCTTCTCTAAATATCTCTCTTTTATTCTACTTAAAAAAACCGAAAGAGATACTGCCTTCCTTAATAGAAAAACACCACATTAAACAGGTCTATTTGCAAAAGGAATGGACCAAAAATGAGGTAAACGAACTAGTGCAGGTAAAACAACAATGCCCATCAGGGATATCTTTTATCGAAAGTTATGATCAGTTCTTATTTCACCCATCCGATCTTCCCTATGCTGAAGTTTCAAACATTCCGGAAGTTTTCACCACTTTTCGCAAGAAATGTGAGAAGTATTCCAAGGTTAGACCTGCTATTTCAAGACCTGCTGCAAAACCATCAGAGAACCTTCTTTCAGATAAAACTTCGGTACCCAATTTATCTGATTTGGGCTTTATACCTTTTAATCCGCATCCGCATTCTGCTTTTCCTTTTGAAGGTGGCGAAAATGCTGCCATGGAACGGATTCAGGAATATTTTTGGGATACCCGTAAACTGGCTTTTTACAAACGAACCAGGAATGGCTTAATGGGAAAGGATTACAGCTCTAAACTCTCCGCCTGGTTGGCAAATGGATCTATTTCGGCGCGTACGATTTACTGGGCCATACAGGAATTTGAGAATAAGGTCATAAAAAATCAGGATACCTACTGGCTGGTGTTTGAACTGATTTGGCGCGACTATTTTAAGTATGTTTCCATGAAACATGGGCATAAAATATTTACTTTGGGTGGTATTCTGAACAAATCCTACGATTGGGGGAATTCTGAAACAACTAAGCTCTCCTGGATTCACGGTACTACCAAAGAACCTTTTGTAAACGCCAATATGATTGAATTAGCCAAAACCGGCTGGATGAGTAATAGGGGCAGACAGAATGTTGCGAGTTACTGGGCGAAAGAGCTAAAACAAGACTGGCGGATAGGAGCCGCATACTTTGAATCAATCCTTATTGACTATGACGTGCACAGTAATTGGGGAAACTGGATGTACAACAGCGGCGTGGGAAACGATCCACGGGATAGAAAATTCAATATCAAAAGACAGGCAGAGCTCTATGATCCTGCTGGGAAATTTCAAAATCTATGGTTACAGGATACCTTATTCTAATAAACCAATATAAATGAAAACACTCCGACTCCTGCTGGGCGACCAGCTCAATTCAGAACACAGCTGGTTTTCCATGACAGATGCCAATTGTACCTACCTCATGGCCGAAATGAAACAGGAAACATCTTATGTGACACATCATATCCAGAAATTAGTGGCCTTTTTTTTGTCTATGCGATCTTTTGCTGCCTTTTTAAAGGAACAAGGGCACCAGGTACAATACATCAAAATAAGTGATACGGAAAACCCCCATAAGTTAAAAGAACTCATAATACAACAGATCGATAGCACCTCCTCTGAAAAATTCGAATACCTGCTCCCTGATGAATACAGGCTAGATCAGCAACTGAAAGACATTACCGATTCGCTTTCCATTCCTTCTGAAAGCTTTGATACAGAACATTTTTTAACCAGTAGGGATACCTTGAAAAACTTCTACAAGGGAAAGAAGCAACTGGTCATGGAATCCTTTTACAGAATGATGCGAAAGGAGCACGACATTCTGATGGTAAATGGAGAGCCCGAAGGTGGTTCCTGGAACTACGATCAAAGTAATAGGAAGAAATGGAAGGGCAACCCCTCTATACCCCCAGCCTTGGAGTTCTCGAAGGACGTAAGCAGTCTTTATAAGGAAATTCAGGAAGCGGAGGTGAAATCAATTGGCAGTATAAAACCTCATTCCTTTAATTGGCCCACGAACCGGGAGGAGAGTCTTGAGATCCTGCAGTATTTCATTGAAAACTTATTAATACATTTTGGGGATTTCCAGGATGCCCTCCATACAGATCAAAAATTCCTATTTCATTCCCGACTGTCATTTGCCATGAATAGCAAAATGCTTTCTCCAAAAGAAGTGATTCACAAGGTCCTGGAATATCATAAGGACCATAAAGATACCATAGACATCTCACAGGTGGAAGGGTTTATACGCCAGATCCTTGGATGGCGTGAGTATATGCGAGGTATTTACTGGAAAGAAATGCCCTCTTATGCACTAACAAATGCCTTAGAAAATAAGAATCCGTTACCCGGATTTTACTGGACAGGTAAAACAAAAATGAATTGTTTGAGTAGCGCTATAAATCAAAGCCTGGAAGAGGCCTACGCGCATCATATTCAGCGTTTAATGATCACCGGGAATTATGCCTTGCTAACGCAAACAGATCCCGATGAAGTAGACAACTGGTACCTTGGCATTTACATAGATGCCATAGAATGGGTAGAGATTACCAATACCCGGGGAATGAGCCAGTTTGCAGACGGGGGAATTGTAGCTACAAAACCGTATGTGAGCAGTGCCAATTATATCAATAAAATGAGTAATTATTGTACAGGCTGTAACTACGATCCTAAGGAGAAGATAGGCGAAACTGCCTGCCCTTTTAATGCCTTGTACTGGAACTTTCTGGATGCGAAAAAAGAGCACTTAAAAAGCAATCCCAGAATGGGAATGATGCTTAGATTATTGGATAAAAAAGATGATGAGGAACTAGGTGAAATAAGACAAAAAGCCAAGCATATCATTGAAAATCCGGGAGAATATTAGCAGAATTATGGGATCTCCTGATCCGTAAGACCCTTTTAGTACGTAAGTAATGTACATTCCGCCTTGTGCGCCTACATATATAAAAGTCCGGTTAAGAAATTCACCGGACTTTTTCTATTTAAAATGTTGCCTATTTAAGGATGCCGTCTACTATACCGTACTCTACTGATTCTTCTGCTCCCATCCAATAATCGCGGTTAAAGTCCTTCATGATCTTCTCATAGGTTTGTCCGCAGTTCTCTGCGAGGATCTTTGCACCCAATTCTTTGGTCTTAATGATCTCCTTAGCCTGGATCTCAATGTTAGATGCCTGCCCTCTTGCACCACCACTGGGTTGATGGATCATAACCCGTGCATGTGGCTGTATAAATCGTCGTCCTTTTTTACCAACAGAAAGCAGTATGGATCCCATAGAAGCAGCTAATCCCGTGCAGATAGTAGACACCGGACTTTTCAAAGATTTAATGGTATCGTAAATAGCAAATCCGGAAGTAACATAACCGCCAGGACTGTTTATATAAAGTTGTATTTCCTTGTTATTTTGCAAGTCCAGATACAGTAACCTATCAATGACATGCTTGGCAGAATCATCATCTACCATGCCCCACAAGAATACTTTTCTTTCCAGCAAGAGTTTCTCATTTATGGCCTCTTGTACTTTTCCTTTTTTAGCACTCATAGTATCATTTATATACCGTCAAAGGTAAGCATTTACCCTCCATTTTGCCAAGCCACTTCTGGTCAAAAAATAAGTAAATCAACCCCTTAAAAATCAGTTATTTACGCATAGAACATGCCATGAGCTTATTTCATTAATGGAAGAATTAGTGCCATTGGTCGGATATCCCCCATTTACAGGCGAAAATGCTCATCTGAAAAAAAGATCCTTTTATCGAAACTCTTGTTCTACATCGATTAAAATTCTTTGTTAATCGTAAGCGTACCATCTACCGTGCTTTCTTGCGTTTATTTTGTATAAGCTTAACCTAATTAAAATTTACGTGGTCGTCCCAGAGATCCCAAAATTTACATGAACAAACAATTTCAATTTTTTTCATTCTCCGGGTAACCCTTCAAATTTTAATAAGGCAGTTTCAAAAAATTGACCTTATGCCAAATTCTACTCTCAACAAATTTATCTCACACAGCTTGCTCACTGCAATGTTGTTCCTTGGAACCTTTGGTGCCCTCGGACAGGTAAAGAAAGCTTTTACTCCACGTTACAATGAAACCATCAAGGGAGATGTTACCATCATCGCAAACAACATGTTGTCTGCTCATCCCACAAATAATTTCAATACAACCGGAGATAACCAGGATAACAACAACAGAGTATATGTTGATATTGACAGTGACCCTACCACTTTCAATTCGAGTAGTGCTACACTAAACGATCCTAATCCCGGTCTTGCATGTAAAGAGTTTGTTAGGGCATATTTATACTGGGCGGCTTCTGACAAAGAGGCAGGAGGAGTATCACAAAATGCAGATTCCTGGAATCACAATCAGGTGAAACTTATGCTTCCAGGTTCTTCAACATATACCACTATAACCGCAGATGAAGTTTTATATCGTGGGCGGAGTGAACATTTTCATAACGACCCATATATAAGTGTAAAGGATATCACCAGTGATGTAATAGCCCTTTCTAATCCTTATGGTAAATACCAGGTGGGTAATGTACAAGCTACTTATGGCGGACTAGAACCACACGGTGGAGGTAATTATGGAGTAGCCGGCGGATGGCAAATAGTATTTGTATATCAGTCGACCGAACTTCTTACAAGAAATATTACGCTTTTTGATGGATATGCGCACGTTGATAATGGGGCCACAACCGACTTTAATGTAAATGGATTTCTTTCCATTCCTTCTGGCCCGGTAAAAGCCGATATTATTCTTGGAAGTATTGAAGGAGATAGAGTATTAAGTGGAGACAGTTTCCAGATCCAAAAACCGGATGGCAACTGGCAAAAAATAACTACCCCTTTACGAGGGCAAGACAATTTCTTTTCCAGTACGATCTCTATAGACGGCGCCCATTTTACAAGCAGGGTTCCGGCAAGTACAAATACGCTGGGATATGATGCTTCCATATTTGAATTATCGAATCCTTCCAATACGCTTATCGCCAACAATCAGACAAGTACCACTTTAAGGGCTACCTCCGGACAGGAATCCTACGGTTTGTATTTGGTAGGTTTTTCGATTGAAGTATACGAACCCAGTCTTGGGGCTTTAGAATTTACAACCTCTCCTTTAGATACAAGTTATGATCCAGGGGAAACCGCCACCTTATCCATGAGTATTGAAAACTCAGGAAATGATAATATCCGAAATCTTGAAATTTCTACCATACTACCAATTGAAGTAAACTTTAATTCTACCGAACCACTGCCAGCTGGTGTAACCTACACCTTCGATGGTCCGTCTAGGGAACTTAAATTCTTTGTAGCAGATGGGTTTATAGATACTGGCGATACCTTTAATATCGACTTTAATGTTGATGTATTGGAACAGTGTTACTTTTTGGAGACCGCATGTTCTGCCAGCTTTTCTATTCAGGCAAGTGCAACATTTAATGGTGAGATAAATACTACCCCACAAACAACTAATAGTTCCGGGACTGTTGATGAATGTGGTTTTGGTAATCACGATCCCAGTATTGTTGATATTAACCAGCCTGCACAAGTAAATTGGACAACACCTTCGAACAGTCTGGATACAACTATTGCCTGTGATGATGCCGCCGCCTTAAGCGCAGCTCAGGCCCTTGAACCGCAAACAGAATTTTGTGATTTCACTTTAGATAAAATAGCAGGTGCATTTGTACCAACTCCTGGTTGTGATTCAGAAGGGACCTATACCAATACCTGGACATTTACAGATGCATGTGGCAGAGTAAGTGAGACATTTACACAAGTCATAACCCTGGAAGATACAACTGCTCCAACCTTTAATGAAGCTTTACCGACAGATACTGTGGCCGCTTATGATAATATCCCCAGCCCTGAGACCTTAACGGCTTCGGACAGTTGTGATAGCAATCCACAAGTAACTTTTGTTGAAGATTACGATGGAGATGAGACAAGCACAACCTATACAATCTTAAGAACCTGGACAGCTGCAGACTGTACTGGAAATTCTACAGAGCATACACAAAAGATATTTGTAACTGAAAATGGTGATCCTATTGGTTTGGCGATCAATGATATTTCCATCAATGAAGATGCCGGCACAGCAACCTTAACTGTTAGCAATACAGGAGAAGTAGCTGGAGGTTTTACCGTAAATTATGCCTTAGCAGATGGAACTGCCGGTGCACCGAATGATTATATTACGGATTCTGGGGCCTTATCCTTTAATGGAGATCATGGTCAAACAGAAACCATTGATATTACCATTATCGATGACCTTATTGCTGAAGCACAAGAAGCATTTTCTGCTAATTTAACAGCGGGTACCAATACCCCGGTAATTAATAAATCCGAAGGAACCATAACCATTAATGATAATGATTCTTCAACTATTTCAATTGCAGATGTTGATGTTAATGAAGGAGCCGGGAACGCTACGATTGTAGTTACCTTAAATGGTGCCGTAGAAGAAGCCTTCGTTATCGATTATTCAACTACGGATGGTACTGCAGAAGCAGGAACAGATTATACAGCCACAACATCACAGATCAACTGGCCTGCAAATGCGACCAGTGGTTCTACACAAAATATAATAGTGCCGGTTACAGATGACAATGTGCTGGAATTTACCGAGAATTTCCTGGTTAATCTTACAAACATCTTAGCCAGTGCAGATATTTCCTTTGCTGATGATCAAGCCAATGTGAATATTCTTGATAATGATTCAGGAATAGGAACCGGACTTAGCTTTGACGCCACTTCAGTAACAGTAAGTGAGGCTGCCGGTACGGCTACTTTTACCGTAAGGCTTACAGGAAACGTGCAAGGCGGATTCAGTGTTGACTATGCTACTGCCGATGGTTCTGCTGCTCAGCCTGGTGACTATACTACTACCTCCGGTACGTTGACCTTTGCAGGTAATGATGGTGAGTCGTATGATATTACGGTGCCGATCATTGATGATTCTTTGATCGAGAATACTGAAGATTTTGTTGTAGACCTATCTGGTTTATCTACTACCTTAATTGGGATC
>NZ_CAMYKH010000100.1 GCF_947258935.1 uncultured Muriicola sp. | reverse complement strand
TAAAAATGAATTATTCGGCAGGTGTTGCCGGTGCCTTGTTCCCAGGAATGTTAACTACTATGGCAATAACAGGAATAAATGTGCTCAAAAAACAATAGTTACTTTTTCCAGTAGATTATCTTAGTAGCACCGGTCATTATTTGAAAATAATAAATTGAAATGTGAAAATGACGCCCATATTTTTCAATGATCAGAAAGAATTTCGAAATTGGTTGGAAATAAATCATAGTCAGGAATCGGAATTGTGGGTTGGTTATTACAAAGTGAAAACCGGAAAACCGTCTATGACCTGGTCGGAATCTGTTGATCAGGCAATTTGCTATGGGTGGATCGATGGTCTGAGAAAGTCTCTGGGAACAGAGAGTTATTGTATTCGATTTACACCAAGGAGAAAGACAAGTAATTGGAGCGCTGTGAACATTAAGAAAGTAAATGAGCTTACTGCGGCCGGACTGATGAAGGAAGCAGGCCTAAAAGCGTATGAGCTGCGGAAGAAAAATAAATCCAAGGTATATTCATATGACAAAACTCCAGTTGACCTCAGCGCGGATTTTAAAAATCGCTTTCAAAACAACAAAAAGGCATGGGACTTTTTTAAAAAGCAAGCACCTTCCTATAGAAAAATGATTGTTTATTGGATCATAAGCGCCAAAAAAGAGGAAACCAGAATGTCACGACTTAAAAAGGCGATTAAAAAAAGTGAACAACATAGTAGGGTGTATTGAATAATGAATTATAAATAATAAAATAATGTTTAAAAGAGATGTTACCATTTTACTGCTACTAGTAGTTATATCATTGAGTTTTGGCTGTTTAGATAGAACCAGAGAAAAGGAAGGGGATTGGGATGGGTGTGTCATAGGGATGTATCCTGAAAATGGCAATGAAACATTACCCAGCGCTGATGAACAAGAGATCAATGATTTTGAAAAGATCATAGGCCACAAAATAGGTTCCGTGGTTTGGTTCCCAACCTGGGATGATGAATTTCCAACCAAAAGTTGTGAAATGTTGTACAAACGAGGAATTATTCCTCACCTTACCTGGGAATTGTTCTGGCCCTCAAAGGATCCTAATAACACGCGCCAAACGGGCCCAAATGGGTACGAAGGGTTCAATGATGTGCTCGCTGGAAAATACGACGAATACATCGATAGGTTTGCCAGGGATGCTAAGGCATTCGATCAAAGAGTATTGATCCGATTTTTGCATGAATTTAATGGTAACTGGTATGTATGGAGTGGCAATAAGAATGGAAATGTGGAAGGAGGTCCGGAAAAAGTGGTTGCCGTATGGAAATATGTGGTGGACCGTTTTAAAAAGATAGGCGCAGACAATGTTAAATGGCTGTGGGTTCCTCATGGACCATCTACGGATTTGTCGACAGAGGCATGGAACGATGTTTCCAATTATTGGCCTGGTGATGCCTATGTTGATTGGATAGGCTTAGATGGCTATAATTTTTACCCACAGGATCCATGGGGTGGGGCAAGACCACTGCGCGATTTCGACAATTGTTTTAGAGACCTGTATGACTCCTGCGCGGTCCTTGGGAAACAACCTATGATGATAGCCGAATTTGGAACTGGTGAGTTCCAATCGGGGAATTTTAATAAAGCAGCCTGGGTCAGGGATGCATTTACAAAAATAAAAACGGAGTATCCCAGACTAAAGATCTTCACCTGGTTTAACATCAATAAGGAACTCGATTGGCGTGTCAATTCATCACCCGAGGCACTTAGTACTTTTCGCACGGCCATGCAGGATCCCTATTTTATCGGCAGTCCATATAAACAATAAAAACCTTGTCTTTAGCTTAGTCTATTTGCTATGGATTAAAGAGTAAAGCTATCTGTTAGCGTTTTACATAAACGGTTTTACGATTTACAAACTCCATCATCCCATCTTTGGCCAGTTCGCGTCCGTAGCCAGATTTCTTGGTGCCTCCAAAGGGCAGTCTGGGATCAGACTTCACCAATTCATTAATAAAATAGGCGCCATCACTAACCTTTTCAGCATAGTTAATGGCCTTGTCTGTATTTGTGGTACACACCGTTACTCCCAGTCCGTATTTGGAATTTTCCGAGAGGGCGAATGCATGATTTATATCCCTGGCTTTGATCATAGCGGCCAAAGGCCCAAAGGTCTCCTGATCAAAAGCAGCCATACCAGGTACCACATCCCCCAATATAGTAGGTTCGTGGTAACAGCCATTTTGCTTACCACCCAACAAGAGTTTAGCTCCTTGTGCAACCGATTCTTTCACTTGTGTGTTCAGCTGATCGGCAAGGTCTAAACGTGCCAGTGGGCCAATGCTTGTGTTTTCATCCAATGGGTCTCCGGCTTTCAACTGTTGAACTGCTTTGGTGAATTTCAGAACGAACTCATCATAAATACCTTCCAATAAAATAAAGCGTTTGGCCGCGATACAGCTTTGTCCACAATTGAGCATACGGGCCGTTATGGCAATTTTTACGGAATTATCTATATCCGCATCTTCCCAAACTATAAATGCATTATTCCCGCCGAGTTCCAGCACCGTTTTTTTTATATGTCGGCCCGAAATCTCCGCAACAGCCGAACCTGCCCTTTCACTTCCGGTTAGCGTTACTGCTTTTACGCCATCACTATAAATAATTTTTTCCGTTTGATCGTGATGTACGATCAAGTTTTGAAACACATAGGAAGGATAACCGGCCCTGGTGAATACTTCCTCAATCTGTTGGGCACAGCCAAATACGTTAGGAGCATGTTTCAATAATCCGGTGTTACCCGCGGTTAAGGTTGGAGCCGCATATCTGAAGACCTGCCAGAAAGGAAAGTTCCAGGGCATTATCGCCAAAACACCTCCAATTGGGTCATGCTTCACAAAGCTTTTATCGGCATCAGTGCTTATGGCTTCGTCTGCTAGAAAGGCCGGGGCATTTTCCGAATAATAGTCGCATACCCAAGCACATTTGTTTACTTCCGACCTGGATTCCTTAATAGGTTTTCCCATTTCCAGGCTGATCATTTGTGCATACTCTTCCACATTGTCTCGCAATACTTGTCCGGCTTTTTTAAGTAATTTGCAACGTTCCGAAAGTGGTACCGTACGCCAGGATTCAAAGGCTTTCTGGCTATTATTAAGCCGTTCATCCAATTCTTTTTGAGTAAGCGACGTGTAACGGCCCACGACCTGGCCGTTGTATGGGTTAATGCTCTTAAATTCCATATTACTTCGTTAGGCTGCCGCTGAGTGCTATTTTTTCGCGTTTGTCTTCTATGACTTGTGAGACATATTTTCCGCGAATGGCCTTTATCCAATCTTTTGCCCGTTTGTTGAGTTGAAAATTATCGGTCATCATTCTGCCTCTTGATACAAGGATGCCCATATCGGCTCCTTCGTATAAATAATCCCCTTGTTTGGCGATATGAAGGAAAAATGCCTCATTTTCTGTTTCCACTGCTCTTCTATGGGTATCCATTCTGTCGAATTGAATATGACCATTATCGAACATTTTATAAATCCCGGATTTTGGCGCCTCGGATACATACTCGATAGTATCTTCTGTATGTTTGATGATCAACTGGCTCCACCCGTCTATGTTCTCTTGTCTTGCCCATCTCGCATTTAGTTCATTTACATTCAGTTTATAGTCCACATCCATCCATTCCAAAATATGGAATACAAAAAGAGGGGCGTCTGCCAAGGCAAAAACCGCGTGATTGGTAATAGAACTTGCTCCGGTTACCCTTGGGTTCAGTTCCCCAAGATAAATCTCACCATTGTCCTGATCGATTAGAAAATCTAATTCAAAATATCCTTTGTACCCTTCCTTCCTCAATTGATCACCAAAAAGTTGCGTGTATTTAGTTGCCTTTTTCCTTATATCCGCTGTAAAGGCATTGGGATAAATTTCATTACCGCACCAACCGCCTTTGTATGGGGTCATCTCTTTAAAGCCGACAAGCTCTGTCATTAAGGGGGCGACGATGGTACCATGTCTGGTAACACAAGCCTCAATTGCAGATCCCTTGCAATTGATACGTTTCATTATTTTCACTTCCTTTTCTTTGACAATTTCCTCTTCGTATTTTTTAAATTCTTCCTCATTGGAGATAAAAAATGTAGTATGACCCGAATCTCCAAAAGGCGTTTGGATTACCAGATCATTGCCAAGAACCTTAGAAACTTTCTTCAAGTGGCCATAATCCAAAACAGGGGAGAGTACATAAGGTACACATGGTACGCCGGCCTTTTCGGCAATGCGGTTGGTATTCACCTTATTGTCCATAAACGTCCGCATCTTGGCTGTAGGGAACATCACCTGCAGACCTAATTTTTTTGCGAGCTTCTCCGTTTTTTCATCAAACATTAAAAACATGGCCTTTCCGGCCGACTTTCCTATTTTCCTGGAGGTTAAATAATCTTGAACTTCCGGATGCTGAAGGAGATAATTGTTGATGTCTTCTATACTTGTGAATTCGTCATGCGGAATTTCCTCCTTAGGGGAAAAAACATTCGGGTGTTGCCCGTCAAAACATTCTATATGGCATATAAACTTAAATCCCTTGATCCATTCATCAGCACCTAGCATATTAAAATTTGTGGCACTTATAAAATAAAGAGGGGTCTCGTTTTTATAAAAGAATCTTCTTATATCTGGAACGCCATTGAGTACATCTGCGGTTACCGCTTTTTTCGCAGGGTTGGTTTTCTTCGCTACTGGCTTTGTTACAGCCTTTGCTACTGGTTTTGCTGCAAGCTTTGCGACTTTCTTAGTTGGGACTGCTTTCTTGGCTACAGCTTTGGCCACAGGCTTGGTAACTTTCTTAGTTGTTGTAGATTTTTTAGTGCTCATTTTTTTATTTTCAATGATTAGATTAGTTGTTTTTTCTTCTTTCCAATAGACATGCCGCCAATGGAAGTGGTGATCTTGTGCCGGTCCAGGATCTTATTCTTGAATACACGCAGGCCTAGATCGGATCGATATCCGTGTATTTCGCTCACATCCAGTGCGGTCAGGAAATTGATGATCTCATCGCTTACCACCTGGCCCGGAACTAATACAGGAAACCCCGGGGGATATGGAATTACAAAAGTGGAAGCAACTAATTTTCTGCCTGTACCCATTACTGACAAACACTCGTTTAAGGGAACATATTCATAATTTTCTTCGTCGTACGCAAGGAAATAAGCTTCCCGTAAATTCCCTCCGGGAACACCTGGTACGGCCTGAAATGAATGATGGAAATAACTAAAATCAGGTAAAGGGGGAACTTCCTTGGTCAATGAATATATCCTTTTATCCCTTATTTCTTTTTCCTTCTCACTCAAGGATTTGAACTCTTCATCTAGTTCATCCGAAATTTTTAAAAGGGCATTGATAAGATACGTAATACTGCCTCTTGTTGTTCCTATATTGGTCATGAATAACACCGTGTTCCTGGAGGTTTTATTGATCTGGATATTGAATTTATCCATTAGGTATTTGTTCTTAAAGGTATCTCCATCCACACCTGTCTTACCGATGTACAAAGTTATTTTGGTAGGGTCTAAGACAAATTCGTCTTTTTCCCAAGCCTCGTTCATTCGGTTCCAACCTTCATGCTTGGTGTAGTATTCCTTAAGACCGGTTTGGCGATATTTATTCGGAATAAAATCATGTACGGTAAGCACATCAAAATACTTGCTCAATTGAGGATTGTCATTCACCTTAGCCCTTAACACCATGGCCATTTCAATGCTCTTTTCAACCAATTCGAACCCCTCTAGCTGTACCTGCCTTCTGCCTACATCCAATGAGGCCAGCATTTGATAATTTGGAGAAGTAGAGGTATGTGTCATATAGGCTTCAAGAAATGTATTTTCACTTTTTCTGCGAAAATCTTCGTCCCAGATATGAATCATGGAACCTTGTCTAAAACTGCTCAATGTTTTATGTGTACTTTGGGTGGCATAAACCCGTATCCTAACCTTATCAGGATCTGGTAAGGACGATAGCACCCCATTGCTTAATCCCTTAATATGTTCATTATACTGTTTTCTATACTTGGGACTATTGTACTTTTCATATAGCTTTTTAGC
>NZ_CAMYKH010000099.1 GCF_947258935.1 uncultured Muriicola sp. | reverse complement strand
AGAGTTCTAGCGCCTGCGCTCCATTTTCGACATAGTCGGCGCTGTAGCCAAGAATATTCAACTGGGCGGCCATGAGTACCTGGTTAATCAGGTTATCTTCGGCAACCAGGATGCGTGAAGTTTCCCCATTGGGGCGATTGACCCGGGTCGTTTTCAGATCGGGGAAATCTACCAGGCTGCCAGGTTGTGGTGTCGGCGCGAGTTCAAGCGTTACCCAGAAAGTACTGCCTTCTCCTGGGTTACTATCGATTTCGAGTTCACCTCGCATTAAATCGACCAGCTGGCGAGTAATCACCAGGCCAATACCGGAACCTTCGACGCCGCTGAATTCAGCACCCAGCCGATTGAAAGGCTGGAACAATTCTTTAAGTTTTTCGGGTGAGATACCTACACCGGTGTCGCGAATGCCAATGCGCAACAATTTATCGTCGTCATGTTCAAAAATAACACTGACGGTGCCATTCTCGCAGTTGTACTTGACGGCGTTTGTCAATAAATTCAGGAAAACCTATCAGGAATAACCCCGATTATTTGTACGCTAACTTTTTTTCTTTTGCCCTATAGATCGCACTTATTCGGTACTTAAGTTAATATAGTTCGATGCTATTTTCAAAAGATACTCTTATCTTACATTCTAATAGTTGACCAACCTTTTGTGAAGATATTTTATTATTTTCTTTCCATTTTTCTCTTTGGCACCTTCTTTCTGCAAGGCCAGGTTGCTGATAGACCAACTCTTGCGGCCGGCAGGTTTTTAGGGGAAATAAGGATCGATGGTTATATGGACGAAGAGGAATGGAAAAATGCCCCTGTTCTTAACACCTTTCAAACTACAGTCCCTATTGAAAAAGGAGTACCATCTGCTGCTACATTGGTAAGGGTGTTAGTGAATGAAAAGTCCCTGATCATCGGGATTCAATGTGAAGATCCAGACCCGGACAAGATTGTTAGGTTCTCTAAATTAAGGGATACGGATATCTCCAATGAAGACCATGTGAAAGTGGTGATCGATCCTTTCCTGGATGGCCAGTCCGGGTATATCCTGGCAGTAAATGCAAATGCCGCTCGTTATGATGCCCTGGTCTCCAACAGGGGAGAGTCTGAGAATGAGGACTGGGATGCTATATGGGAAGCCCGCGTAAGTATTAATGAGAGTGGTTGTTAAAAAGGGTCTCACCGAATGGGGATTTAATGTAGAAAGACGTATTCAACGAAATCAGGAGACCATTCGCTGGGCCAATGTTCAACGCGATCAGTTCTTTGGGCAGACCAGCAGGGCCGGACTTTTAACGAATTTACCTGAGTTTAATTACGGATTGGGCCTTAATGTGCGTCCATCCCTGGTAAGTTCCATGAACAAAGAAGGTGCAGATGCCGCTGCAATAGTAGACTTTGAAGGCAGTCTGGATGCCAGCCAACGCCTGGGCCCAAACGTTTTGGCGACCGTTACGGTAAATACCGATTTTGCCGAGACTGAGGTAGATACCCGTCAAACAAACCTCACGCGCTTCCCACTTTTTTTTCCTGAAAAACGAACTTTCTTTCTTGAAGGCTCCGATATTTTTGAATTTGGTTTTGGAACAGGTAACAGCACTGTCCTACCTTTTTTTAGCAGAAGAATAGGCCTTTTTGATAACACCCAGGTACCCATTGTTGCAGGTGCCAAGATCAACGGAAGAACAGGAAATACTGCTTTTGGCGGATTGGGGATCAGGACCAATTCCTTTGATAATGAAGGTACTTCCTATGATGCCACTTCTATGGGTGTTATGCGTATACGCCAAAATGTTTTTAAAGAAAGTACGGTAGGCCTTATCACTTCAGTTGGTGATCCCTTAGGCAGGGATGGTAGCTTTATGTCTGGAGTAGATTTTACGTACCAGACCACCCGTTTTAATGGGAATAAGAACTTTATAGCCGGTGCATGGGCACTCTACACGGATAGGGCCGATTTGTTGGATAACAGATCTGCCTTTGGCTTTAAAGTAGATTACCCCAATGACAAATGGGATCTGTCTCTTACCTATGCCAGAATTGGCGAATCTTTTGATCCCTCTCTGGGGTTTGTGCCGCGAAAAGGAATAACTTCCTGGCGTCTTGGATCAATATACGCACCGAGACCTAAGTGGCCTTTTGTACGGCAAATGTTCCATCAATTCTTCCTTACCTACATAAAAGGGATCAATGAGGAGTGGCAATCCTATAGTGTCTTTACGGCCCCTGTGAATTGGCAGTTGGAAAGTGGCGACCGTATAGAAATGAATGTGAGGCCTGTTGGGGAGAACATTATAGATCCTTTTGAGATTGCAGATAATGTGGTTATTCCGGTAGGGAAATATCATTTTATGCGCTATAGGTTGGAAGCCGAATTTGCTCCAAAAAGACGCTTAAATGGACAGGCCACCTGGTGGTTTGGTTCGTTCTATGACGGAACCTTGGATGAGTTTGAGCTTGAATTGAACTGGAACCCGAGTTCCCTGATAGGATTTGAATTCAACGGGGTTAGGAATATAGGAAGATTGCCCTTTGGAGACTTTGACCAGACTTTAATAGGGACGCGTGTAAGATTTAATGTTACCTCAGACCTGCAACTGAATAGCTATGTTCAATACGATACAGATAGCAGGATATTGGGAATCAATGCCCGTATACATTGGATATTTTCTCCTTTTGGAGATGTTTTCCTGGTTTTTAACCACAATACATTCAATGACCTCACAGACCGATGGACGCTTCAAAATGAACAGATCTTATTAAAAGTACGCTACAATTTCAGGCTCTGACCATGTAATTATACCGCAATTATTTCGCTTCCAACATGAAGAATAATACCTTTAAACCTGTTATGAAATACACTTCTATCTTTTTATGGATGTCTTTTTCTATTACCCTTTGTGCATTTTCTTCCTGTAATGCTCAAAAACAACTTATTGAGGGGGAAGAACATACCCTGGTTTCAGAAAAGCTTCAATACTATCTTTATTTTCCAAAAGAATATGAAGAGAAACAGGATAGATCTTTTCCTTTATTACTATTTCTCCATGGCGGCGGTGAATCTGGGGATAGTCTGGCTGCTCTAAAAAAGAACGGTCCGCCTAAAATGCTAGCCGAAGGAAAGCAATTCCCTTTTCTGGTATTGGCGCCTCAAAACCCACATAAAAAACAATGGTGGAACGTAAGGGCAGTAATGCAATTGCTAGATACCATTATTACGCATAACAGGGTAGACCCCAAGCGCATTTATCTATCTGGATTAAGCAGGGGAGGGAGTGCCGCCTGGGAACTTGCAGTGCAGTATCCCGATAGGTTTGCCGCCATGGCCGTAGTATGCGGGATGACCCCTGTACCCTATGCCTCCTGGATCAACAAAAAAATGCCTATCTGGGTCTTTCATGGCACAGAAGACACGTCCATTCCTTTTTCCGAATCTGAAGAAATGGTGAATGAACTTAAACGAATAGGCTACGATGTTACCTTTACAGTCTATGAAGGGGTGGGGCACGATTCCTGGGTGCAGGCATATCAGACTGAGGCCTTGTACAACTGGTTTATGAAACAACAAATGGAATAAAGATTCGTGTATGTCGTATTTTCGTTATTTCAATATATAGTAAGAACATGAGTAAGGCCTCCATATTTTCTTCAATTCGTTTAATTCTTTTTTCTGTTGGGATCCTCTTTATTGGATGTAAACCGCAAGCGAGCAAAACAGAAGATCATGCCTATACAAATGCTCTGATTGATGAGACAAGTCCTTATCTGCTGCAGCATGCCCATAATCCGGTGAATTGGGTGCCATGGAGTGAGAAGGCCCTGGAAGAGGCCAAAGAACAAGACAAACTAATTGTTGTAAGTATAGGGTATTCTTCCTGTCATTGGTGCCATGTAATGGAGGAAGAAAGCTTTGAGGATACAGAGGTGGCCTCTCTGATGAATGACAACTTTATTAATATCAAAGTAGACCGTGAAGAAAGGCCGGATGTGGACCAGGTTTATATGACAGCCGTGCAATTGATGACAGGGAGTGGAGGTTGGCCCTTAAATGTGATCTTATTGCCAAATGGAAAACCATTATATGGCGGAACCTACCATACCAAAGCCCAATGGATAAAGGTCCTTACCGAGATAAATAAGCAATACAGAAAAGATAAAAAAGCAGCCGAGGAATATGCGAATAAGGTAGCACAGGGTATTTCGGAAGTTAATTTTATCCCTAAGATCACCACGGAAACCGATCTTAAACCAGAATTGCTGACCCGGGCAGTAAACACTTGGAAAAAACAATGGGACATGGAATGGGGTGGAAACCTTGGAAAACTAAAATTTATCATCCCCGTAAATCTCAATTTTCTGCTGGATTATGCGGCCCTATCAGAAGATCTTGAAACAGATGTATTTGTTGAAAATACCCTTAATAAAGTGCTTCAAGGAGGCATCTATGATCATATTGGGGGTGGATTTTTCCGCTATAGCACCGATACCACCTGGAAAGTGCCTCATTTTGAAAAGATGTTATATGACAATGCACAATTACTAAGTTTATATTCCAAAGCCTACACAATTTACAAAGACCCGGAATATAAGAGAGTAGTTTTGGAGACCATTGAATTTCTGGACCGAGAAATGAAAAACCCTGATGGGGGCTACTATGCGGCTATTGATGCGGATAGTGAAGGGGAGGAAGGGACTTACTATGTCTGGAAGGAAAATGAACTGCGATCCTTATTAGGGGACGAGTATGACCTTTTTGCTTCCTATTATTCAATCAAAAAAGCATGGGCCTGGGAAAAAGATAAATATGTCTTGCATAAAAGAGTAACGGACCGCGACTTTGAAAAAAAACATGGAATCACTAATAGTGAGCTTCAGACCTATACGAAAAAGTGGCAGTCATTATTGCTAAAACAAAGGGAACAGCGCATTCATCCGCGTGTAGATGACAAGATAATCACCTCCTGGAATGCCTTGCTGATCCAGGGATTTTTAGATGCGTACAAAGCTTTTGGCAACCAAGAATTTTTATCTCATGCCAACTCCACTTTTGATTATCTTTTAAAACATTCTTATGTAGATTCTAAACTTGTTCACACGTATAAGAAGGGAAGTACAAGGCAAGAAGGATTTCTTGAAGACTATACTTTCCTGGCGAATGCCTCTTTGGGATTATATGAGATTAACTTAGATACTACCTATCTGGAGTTGTCTAAAGAACTTACGGGATATGTAAAAGTCCATTTTGGAGAACCTGATTCAGAAATGTACAGATATAATGAACAAGCCTCACTTATTGCCAAGATCATAAAGACCGATGATGGAGTGATTCCCTCTCCCAATGCGGTGATGGCTCAAAACTTATTTAAACTGGGTCATTTATATTATGATACTGATCTATTGGATAGATCCCAGCGCATGGTCTCTATCATGGTGAACCCTATTCAGGAAACGGCCAATAACTACGCTATGTGGGGTTCTTTATTATTAGAACATGCGTATCCTTTTTACGAGATAGTTGGGGTTGGTGCCAATGCCAAGGAGCTTTTAAATGCAATGCACACAGAATATATACCCAATGCGCTTTTTGCAGGGAGTACTGAAAAAAGTGACCTGCCTTTATTCGAAGATAGATATGTTGAAGGTGAGACTTATATTTATGTGTGCTATAACTATACGTGCAAATTACCGGTTAAGACTGTTACGGAAGCCTTACAGCAACTACAGGATTTTCAGGTGTATTGACCTTTACCAATTGCAGGGATTCACTATTCTTAGCTACCAGGACATATGATTGTCCTTTTATTTCAATGGGCATCATATCTTTTACGTCGCCCGGAGTAAACCAGCCACTTTTGTAATTAGTTACTGGTGTAAAGTCGCCTTTTCCATTTCCCATCAAATAAAGTCCATTACTGGCATCGTTCCTGGGAGTTTCCACCTCCGAGCTATAAAGATTTCCAGCGATCACAATATCGAGATGTGTATCGGCATTGTAATCACCTACCAGGATTTGGTTGATGCTTGAGATCTGCGCCATGTTAGGCAGTGAATGGCTTATGAATCCTTGTCCGGTATTTTCAAGATATACACTGGCAAAAGAGGTGACCTGGTAATGCAGGGCTTCTTCCAGATACTCTTCTGTGTACACATCTTCTAAAGTAGCCGTAGAAAAGGAGGCGTAGTCCTCAAATTTCTTTTTGATTGCCGGCATTTGTTGAGAAGAACATTCTCTTCCACGAAGCGGATATTCTTTGCCTCCGTTAAAATAACTCAATACAATATCTGAAGTACCACTTTTATCAAAATCACTGTAATAGATATCAAAAGTTTCCTGATCATTAGCCTTGTATTTGTAATTAAGCCCCAGGTTGCCCGCCACATAATCCATATCTCCATCTGCATCAAAATCGCCCTGCTGAATGCTAAACCACCATCCGGTGGAAGATGCGAGCCCACTCTTATCAGTCGTATTCTCAAAGACACCCTTCTTATTCTTTATAACCGTAATTGGCATCCATTCCCCGGTTACAAGAAGGTCTTCCCAACCATCTCCATCGTAATCTGTCCATATTGCATCGGTAACCATTCCAAGATCTTCGAGAAAAGGAGCTACGGTCTGGGTTACATCCTTAAATTCAGCACCTCCTTTAGCTGTACTCACGTTTTCCAGTATATAACTTTTGGCTGGTAAGGGGTATTGCCCGGGAACTAATCTCCCGCCTACAAACAGATCCATGTCACCATCCTTATCAAAATCGGATGCTTTAACGCGCGAGCCACTGGTGTACATTTCAGGGAGTGATTTTGCAGCTCTTAATAACTGCCCATTGCCATCATTGAGATAAAGCCGGTCTTGTAGCAATTCAGAACCCGCTTCAAATTCATTTCCGCCACTCACCATATACAGATCATTGTCACCATCTCCTTCAGCATCGAAAATAAGGATGCCTAAGTCCTCATAAATGCTATCTCGTGCCACCGACGGCATCTTCATTCGTTCAAAGCCGGTTGTGGTCTGATAGAAGATCCCGGCCTGGTGGTTGGCTGCACCTCCGATCACAAAATCGTCTTGCCCGTCACCATTCAGATCGCCTACTCCTATGCCTGGTCCGAACATAGAAGTTTGATGTGGAAGAAGGATCTCCTTAATAAAATCATTGTAATAGTTCTCCTCATGCCTGAAATCTGCTGCCAGATCTGCGGCATTTGCATTTTCAAAGAGTTTCTTTTGATCAATACTGATTACAGGAGAAACAAGTTGAGCATTGCTGTAATTTAGCGTATATGCTTTATTGAGGGCAAGGTTTGTGATCAGTTCTTTC
>NZ_CAMYKH010000098.1 GCF_947258935.1 uncultured Muriicola sp. | reverse complement strand
CTTCTTACTACTCACAATCTTGTTGGTCGTATATACCTTTAAAATACTATCCACCACAAAAAACTGTATGACCTGTGCTAAATTGCTGTCAATATTTAAATTATAGCTGTTTTCAACCCCCTGGGAGATGTTTACCTTAAGGCCGTCATCGATCTCAAGGGCGTTGAAGTCTTCAGGGATGTCACCGATGACCTGTGTCACATCCTTATTTCCTTTAATCTTTGGTTTTTTTTGGGCATATGAATATGAACATAGCCCTATCGCAAATAAAAAAATCAGTATTTTTTTCATAGTTATCTTTTTAAACAGCTTATAATAAGATACGAAATATTAATTACTCTTTTTTTGCATTTAATAAATTGAAAATGCCTTTATCCATAGGTACTACTCTATTCTAATTGGCCATCTGCAAAGGCCGCAGACTCCCATTCCGAGATCCCTTTTAGATCCTCCACCCAATTCCAGGATGTATAGATGGTAATTGTATTCTCGTTCGAATTTTCTTTGGTTCCATGGGCCTCAAATTGCCAAATGATATGTTCTGCTTCCGGAAAGGAATTGGCAAGCAGGGACTCATCGAACAACCGATTAATAAGGGTGTGCTCATCCATGCCGTCATTCAATACCCGCGTTAAAAAGCCAGCTGTTGGTTCGGCAACATTTTTCCTGGATTCCTGGGTTAAAGAGCTAAGAGTAAGTTTTAGCCTGGCAATATCTGGTTCCCTGAAATTTTTAGGAAATGCCCAAAAGAGCATACAAGACACATGAAATAGTTCTTCGTGTAAACTAAGATCTGCGTATTCTTCCCATATTTTCTCTTCCTGTAATTCTATGGCCAGATTTTGACGTTGTCCTTTATTGAGACGGTCGCCTATTCTGAATTCCAATACTTTCACGGCCGCTTCCTCTACCTCAAAGTCTGTCAGTGCAAGACAGGCCATATCTTTAAGTTCTTCGTTGGGTATTCCCTGCACATCCTCGTATTCCACAAAATGCAAAAGTCTCCGGAATTCTTCTTCCGTCCAAACAAGGGGGATCTCATGAACTTCCTTTAGTTCTATGAGTTTAACACTGTACTTATATTTTGCCATATGTTCGTCAAATTCTTGAAACAATTCGCTATAAATAATTGGCGTAAATTGTCCGCTGTAATCCTATCAAAAGTAACAAGAATTTGTCTTATTTTATGTATTAAAATCTGAAACTAATTGGTCTATTTTGTGATAATTTATACACCTATATATCAATGTATTGTTGATATTGACTATATTTCGTTTTACAAGCCAATCATATAAATAACCAATGGACACCAAGGTAAAGCATCAGAAAAAATTTGGCACATTTGGTGGCGTTTTTACACCAACCTTACTTACCATTCTCGGGGTTATTATGTACCTCCGTCTGGGATGGGTTGTAGGAAATGCCGGCCTTTTAGGTACCTGGTTGATCATTGTCATCTCTTTTGCCATCACTTTATGCACTGCGCTTTCGATGTCTGCTATCACAACCAACATCAGGATCGGTGCCGGTGGAGCCTATGCCATTGTTTCCCAGGCATTGGGGCTGGAAGTAGGCGGTAGTTTGGGAATTCCACGTTATGTCTCACAAGGCCTGGCAGTCACTATGTATATTTTTGGTTTCAGGGAAGGTTGGCTGGGTATTTTTCCCGATCACAATCCATTTCTGGTAGACGTCCTTGTTTTTGCCTTGTTGTTTGGGATCGCATATGTGAGCGCTAATCTCGCTATTAAAACACAGTATATCATTATTGGGATCATAATGCTTTCTTTTGTCTCCATCATTTTAGCAGCATACGAGGGATCCATGTTCAATACAAATACAGAGGTCCTGCGTTTTGGCTCTTTTCAGGGATCAATTGAAAATAATTTCAGTGGAAGTAACTTTTGGATCGTATTTGCGGTATTTTTCCCGGCAGCAACGGGTATCATGGCCGGGGCCAATATGTCTGGAGAACTCAAGGATCCTAAGAAAAGTATTCCGGTGGGCACTCTGTGGGCCATTGCAGTGAGTTTTGTTATATATATGTTACTGGCCTATTGGATAGCCCGCAGTGCTACTGAAGCCGAATTACTTGCGGACTACTACGTCATAGTGGAGAAAGCCTATTTTGGTCCTTTGATCCTGGCAGGGATTTTAGGAGCCACATTTTCTTCTGCCCTGGCTTCTATAGTAGGGTCTTCACGAATCTTATTTGCAATGGGGGAACATAAGGTACTCCCCTATTCTACATTTTTAGCCGGGCAAAGTGCGAACGGACAACCCAGAAATGCCATGTTGATAACCGGAATTCTAATTTTTGCTACTATGTTGTTGAGGAACATCAATGCGGTTGCTCCCCTGGTAACCCTGTTCTTTCTTATTACCTATGCCATGATCAATATAGTGGTTATTATTGAGCAAAATCTTGGCCTTATTAGTTACAGACCCGTTTTTAAGATTCATAGGTGGGTACCATGGATAGGCCTTATTTCATCGGTCTTTGCCATGTTTATAATTAACCCCACCGTGAGCTTACTTTCGGTAATGATCGTCTTCGTGGTCTATTTTTATTTATCCAGACAGAATTTGGAAACTCCTTTTGAAGACGTACGATCCGGATTATTTGTCTCATTCGCAGAATGGGCCGCCAAGCACACCTGGGGCATGAAAAAAATGCAGCAACGAGCCTGGAAACCTAATTTAATGGTCCCTGTTCGGGATATCAATGGAGTAAAAGGAATATTTCCTTTTTTAAGAAATATTGCAAAACCCAAAGGATCTATAAAGTTACTAGGGATAGAGCCCTTTTCTGAAAAAAGCAAGCTGGCTGTGCAATTGGCAAGCCTGTCCGAATCATTCAGGATCAAAGGCGTATTCTCCTCCTGGACGGTGATTCATACCGAAGAATTCACCAAAGGCATTAATTATGGGAGTCAGGCTTTGCAAGGCGCTTTTTTTAAGCCCAACATTGTCTTTCTTAACCTACAGGAACATGATGACTATGAGGCTGAACTGCGCCCTATCATAAAAGAATCGATCCGGCTAGAAATTGGCGTTTTACTCTACGTTGCTCATCCTACTGCACTCTTAGGTGAACGAAACATCATCAACGTGTGGATAAGCGACAGGCAGTCTAACTGGAGTATTGGCTGGGATATAGGAAACCTAGACCTTTCCCTTCTTATTGCTTATAAGTTAAAACTTAACTGGAATGCCAAAATCCGACTTATAACGGTCATAAACGATCCAAAAGAGGAGCAAAACGCACGAGAATTCCTCAATTCTCTAATCAACCTGGCTCGGTTGCCAGAGACAATGACAGAGGTTTATATTGGCACCTTTAAGCAGGTGGTTGATAACGCTCCTTCTGCTGATCTAAACATCTTTGGTATGGAGGAAAACTTAAGCTTTCACTTTGTAAAAGAAATGATTTTTAAAACAAATAGTTCCTGCCTGTTTGTAAAAGACTCCGGGCATGAAAGCATACTCGCTTAGTACAATAATAAAGGTGGCATTATCTGTATAACACCACCTAAACTCATTTCAATCTTGCTTTTCCGCTATCTTACTTTGGACTAATATTTTGGTTTACCCTAAAGAGATTGGTAGGGTCATGGACCTGTTTGATCTTTTTGAGTCGGGCATAATTATGCTTATAACTGGCTTTTACCCGTTCTTGTCCTTCATCGTTCATCATAAAGTTAGAATAGGCACCTCCGGCAGAATGTGGATGTAATCCTTCCCAATAATCCTTACACCAACTAGTTATTTTATCTGCATTTTTAGGATCGGGGTCCACCCCTACAATTACACCAGAATATTTGGCATCCCTGTATGCCCAGGCGGTCTCTTCATTCCCCACCCTGGATGCTGCACCGGTGATAGGGTATAAATGCATTTGAGATAAAGGCGTAGGGATTTTGGATCCGAATTTTAGATGCTGGGCACTGATCTCTGCATTCAGATCATTAAAAAAGTCGCCCCTCCAATACCATTGAAATCCGGGTGGAAATAAACCATCGAACATGGTTTGAACTGATGGATAAGGCATTTCCCCTACGTGTTGAAACAATGGATCCATGGCTAAAATGGGTTTAAATAGTTCTTTTGCTTTTGAAAGATCCCCTGCATAGCACCATACAATGCCACAGAATTGTTTTAAATGCAAATGCTCAGGAAACGGTGGTCCGGGAATGATCATGGTCGCAAAGAAACCATTGAGCTCCTCAGGAGCCGACTGTATGAACTTGTTGTACCAGGCCATTATTTCCTGAGTCTTTTCTATTGGCCATAAGGTAGGTCCGCCAAAAACTGTTTTTACAGGATGAGCCTGGAATTTAAAGGAAGTTATGACCCCAAAATTTCCGCCACCTCCACGGATGGCCCAGAAAAGATCTGTGTTTTGCGTTGCGTTCACTGTTACAAAGGAACCATCTGCCAAAACCATATCGGCCTCAAGCAAATTATCTATTGTTAAGCCGTATTTACGCGATAAATGTCCTACCCCTCCTCCAAGTGTAAGGCCTCCAACACCGGTTGTAGAAATGATCCCGGCAGGTATAGCTAGCCCAAAAGGATGTGTAGCATGATCTACTTCACCCCAAAGATTTCCGCCTCCTACCCGTACTGTATTATTGGAAGTATCTACCCGTATATATTTTATTAAAGATAGATCGATGACCAAGCCATCATTACAGAGCCCCAGGCCTCCACCGTTATGTCCCCCGCCTCTGATAGCTAATAGAATATTATTTTCACGTGCGAAATTTACACAGGCAATAACATCTGCAACATCTACACAACGGACAATCATGGCCGGGTGTTTTTTTATCATTCCGTTGTATAGTTTACAAGCATCCTGATACTGGGGATGATCTGGCATTATTACCACGCCCCTTAGTTTTGAAGTGAACTCGCTAATAGTTTCATTAGCGGCTAATTGAATTGTTTGGTTCATAATTAGGTTATTTAGTTTATATAAAAATACCTATACCTATCCATGAAAACGATCATTATTAAATCAAAGACTCACAATTTTCAATCAATAATTAAAAACAACTCTTCACGCCTGAAAGAGTTGGATATATTTTGAGGGAAGAATACCGAAGGCATCATAAAAACACTTTGTAAAATAAGCAGGACTATTGAATCCTGTCTCGAAGGCGATCTCAGAAATATTTCCTTGTTGTCTGTGTAATAGATCGAGGGCTTTGGTCAATCGGAACTCTCGCATAAAAGTATTTGGCGCCTTACCGGTAAGTTTTTTGATTTTTCGATACGTCTGAGAGGTACTGTGCCCTATAGCTTTACACAAATGTCTCAGCTTAAAATTAGGGCCCTTCCAATTGGCTTCTGAGAAGGCAATCAATTTTGATAGGAACTGCTCTTCTTTGGGTTTTAGAACACGGATATGTTCTTTATCAATAATGGCATTTCTATTTTCATTTTCGTAAAGAGCTTTAATGGCCGAGGAAATAACAAGCTGTTCTTTGACAATCTCACACATCTGAGTTGCTAATACCACCGATTCAAAGAAGATCCCTTCATTATCCGTCACAGGTGATCCGGCAGAAATACCTATGTTCAGACCCTGATGTTCATTCACCAGTTTGGGATAGCTGTACTTAAAATTCTCCTGGATCTTCAGCGCACACAGCACGGCATTGGTAACCGATTTAAAAGAGACCAGATATGATTTGTCGTTTTCCCGAACTACGGTGCCTTGAAAGTGTTTTAATGAATTAGCCACGCTCCGGTGAAACTTCTGAGTAAAAATACTAAGCTGATGATCTTCTGTCCTGTATAATTGATCCGCAGTTTCAAGGACCATGATCACCCTGAAAGCTGGGTCATCAATAATATTCAAAACAGCATCTGATGTCTTCTCCGGATCCTCAATCCGTCCAAGGAAAGATTCTACCAAATGTTCGTCCACTTCTATAATTTGGTGTGGGAAAGAACCATGAGCATGATTATGCATTTTCTGAATGGCTTCCTTGTTGGGAGCTTCAATAAGACAAAACGCCGTATGCCGTTCACTATCGCACCAATAGGTCATCCCCTTGCATCCGTATAAATGCTGTACTTTTAGGTCTTCCTGATGCATTAGCGCCACGTGTTCCGGTTTTATTTCATCCGGGATATCATGACGATCCATATAAAGAGGCATACTACATTAATTTTTATTAAGATACGGAATTGTGGTTACTTGACAACTGAGGTAGATTCATAAATTATAATCCCATGTTAAAAATATAAGGTTTTATTACTTTTTAATACGGCTTTTCCCGACTTGGTATACCCATTTACAAAATACATTTTAACAGCTCCACGGTTTTTTACTTCCTTTTCACCTCTGTATTCGCAAATAAAAGAATCCTTAATAAGCAAATAAGTCTGTTCTCCAATATTGATCCTTCCTGTTTAAAATTTCTTACTACCCACTACCCCGGCTACCACCGGCCCAGTATTAATGCCTATCCTAATGTCAAAAGACATCAGACTTGTATCAGTGGTCTTCGCTTTTGCCACAAAGTCGAGTATCTCAAAAGCAGCAGCAACCAAATTCACTGCATGATTTTCAATCGGATAGGGCACACCGCCCGCACACATGTAGGAATCACCGATGGTCTTTATTTTCTCTAGCTCATATTTTTCAATAATATCATCAAAAGCGGAAAAGTAGTATCCGAGGCTATATACTAATATTTCCGGATCTACCTGTTCAGCTTGTGACGTAAATGATTTAAAATCTGTGAACATTACTGTCGCTGAATCGATCTTACTTGCCTTAACTTCCCCCGATTCTTTTAACTCATTGGCCGTTAATTCGGGCAGAATGTTAAGCAACAAGGTTTCTGAACGATCTCTTTCTCTTTCAATGATTGCCTTTGTTCTTTTTATATAGATGTTGCGCCTGAAAAGGCCTATTGCTAAAAGAACAATCAAGAAAAGTGCAAAGCCCACGCCAATTGTTATGATCTTCTGTGTTCTTCTTTTTTGATCCAGGAGCTCATTTTCTCTTTGCTTCTGGGCTAATTCAACATTGGCCATTTGTTGTACTGCACTAATGTTTTGCACACTATCCTTATAGGTAATATGATTTTTGTAATTAGCTAACGAATTCGCTATGTCGCCTCGTTTCTCATAAAGTTCTGAGAGTTTCAAATAGGCATCTCCAATTTGCTCTTTTAGGCTATTTTGTTTCGCAAGATTAAGGCTCCTCCGGGCATATTCGAATGCCCTTTCCCACTCATTTCTTTCGGCACTAAAATCGGCCATATATGTAAGATAAACGCAGATAGGATAGTAGTCTCCAAGCTCTTCAAGCATAGTTATTGCCTGCTGTATCTTTATTTCTGCTTCTTTTGATTTCCCTAGTTGTGCATATGCCAATCCAATATTTCCAATATTATAGGCCAACCCAATTTTGAGGTTTAATTTATTCCAGATTTCACCTGATTCCTCGAATAAAAGTAAGGCCGAATCTGGTTTAGAAAATTCTAAATTGTATGCGTCTCCTAAATTCTCTATGGCAGAAGCGTAGCCAATGGAGTCTTGTCGGTTTTCCATCAATTTAAGTAGTTCAATGGCATCCTTATAGTACTTTACAGTGCTTTGTTCATTGCCCATGGCCGCATATACGCCGGCAATAGAAATATTTAGCGAACCTAATTCTTTGCTTTTTGTTTTGTCGCCAGAAACAATTTGAACTCCTTTCAGATAAGATTTCAATGCTTCAGATAAATCGCCTTTAAGTCTTAGTGCATTCCCTTTTTGCAAATAGCCATTGTACAAAGACACCAAAGAATCTAATGCCATAGCTCTACGTATCAGTTCTTCGCTATAACGCAATGATTTATCCGGGTTAGGATGACTAGATGCCAACCTGCTCAATAATTTAAGTCGATCCTCCTCCTCAAATGCTCCTGAATTAAATATTATTTCAAGGCTGTCTGCTTTTGCCTGGTTTTGACCATAACCAACATTAATCCAAAGAAAGAAAACGCCCAACAATAGCCGGGCGTTCTTTTTTAACTTGAACGAATGTACTAAAATACAGTTCATAAGAAGTTGGATTTACACAGCATAAAAAAACCTTACTGTCCTCCTACCTTAATTCTGGGATCTAGGGTATATCTGCCAAATCCTTGCACTTTAAATTCTATTAGATATTCATAGTCTAAGCCCGGGGCCGTTTTTCGTTTGATCTTGACATTTACCTTTTCTTTTCCATCTTTAATTTTTCCGAAAATGTTTCTCGAATCAAATATATTGATGCCCTTAATGTATCCTATTTTTTTAATTTTCACTTCTTCCCCATCCTGGGTAACACCCTCCCATTCAAGATCTGTACCATCCTCTACTTGAATGGTAAACATTTTTGGGTTGCTATCCCCAGGAACAACAACGGAGCCAGGAGTTGCAGTTAAGGTACAACCTCCGGGAGCTTCATTATCATCTCCTAGTTGGGATGTGTCTACTGTAAGTAAGATCTTTACAGGCTCAACTGTTTGTCCAAAACTAATTGAGCATAAAAGGAACATTATAAGAACTGCAGAGCCTTTAATTGAGTTTAATGTTTTCATTATGTTGGTTATATTGGTTAGTTGGTTCTTTTAATTAAGAAAGAAATATTCTTCTTCTAAATTAACTACAAGATAGATATTAATATTTAAATCTATATCCCTAAAAGAAATATGGTTAAATTTTAAGAAAAGATTCTTTAGATTCACTTTTTGAAATGCCAATGCATGTAGATTTGTTCTGTATTTTCTGATTTCTAAATAATATTAAACAGTTTTATTTGTCGCAACCAATACTATATATGCATAAAATCCAAACATTCTATTTTATAGTCCTTTTCTTCTGTCCTTTTTTAATTTTAAATGCGCAACTGGTCAATATCGAATCGCAACGGATGCAAGTAGACTCTGTACGCTTTGTTCTGAAAAGCGACTTGCTGTTTGACTATTCTAATAACAACGGAGACTACCTTTCACAATTCACGGCCAATATTTCCACACAGATAAAATCAAAAGACCTGAAGCGGATCTATATGTTTATTGGGAGCTATAATACCGAGCGCAGTAAGGATCAGGATTTTCAAAATTCATTTTTCTTACACCTTCGATTGAATCAAAAAATATCGAATGTATTTAGATTTGAAGCCTTTATTCAAGACCAGTACAACGCCTTGCTTAATATTAACAAAAGAAAATTAGTTGGAGCCGGCCTTCGTTTTAAATTTATTTCTACGCCTAACATAAAGGCTTATTTTGGGAACGCCTATATGTATGAACATGAAAAAATAGATGACAGCGAGACGGAATATTACAACAATAGAAATAGCAGTTACGTTTCCTTTACCATTAATTTTCCTAAATCGAAAGTTAACCTAACCGAGACGTTCTATTTCCAACCTAAATACAGTGATATTAGTAATCATCGTGTTTTTCAGCAGTTGCAGGCGCAATTCCCGATAAATAAATCCCTTAGTTTTACTACGCAATTTACCTACTTCTATAACAGTTTTGTCCCTGGTATTGCCCGAGATTATTCTTCAGATCTCAGCCTGGGACTAAGCATAAACATTTAAGCTATAATGGAAGTACTAAAATCTGTGAGATACCGAAGTTTCTCAGAAGACCATAAAAAGCTCCAAGTAATTATCCGATCTGTTTCACACGAACAGCGTTCATGCCTTTCATTCCTCTTTCCAACTCGAAAGAAACAGAATCATTCTCGGCGATCTCATCGATGAGGCCGCTTACGTGAGTGAAGTATTTTTCGTTATTCTCGGTATCTATGATAAAGCCAAAACCCTTGGAGGTATCAAAAAAAGATACCTTCCCTTTCCTGACCGGATCGAAGGGTTCTCTATCTCCCTCTTCTTTCTTAGGAATTCCCAGAATTATGTCTTCAGCATCAACTTTTATCTTATCAGCAGGATCTGGCGGAGTATCTACCAAATTTCCTAAATGGTCAACATAGGCAAATGGAATACCCTGAGGATTTTCAATTGAAGAAAGTTTTCTGGCTTCTTTCTTCTTGCGTTTCTCCTCTTGTTTTTTAAGGCGTTTTTTCTCTCTCTCCCCTTTACTATATGTTTGTTGCGATCTTGCCATTCCCCGTTTTTATGGGGCTAAAGGTAATAAGTATCTCTTCAATTCACAAGAAAATACCTCTCTTTCCGATGTTGGAAACAAAAAAGAGCGCTTTATAGCGCTCTTTTTCAGGTTGATTGGTTGGCTATGGTCTATTTGGCATCTAAAGCCTTGGTGCTTATATACGCATTAGACCTAACTATTTTACCATCATCATTAAAATCATGAATGTATAAGGCCGGTAAGACTATTTCTTTCCCGTCCGATTTTCTTTTCATTTTAAAACGCCACCAGGATTGAACTGTTTTCCCATCTCGGAGGTCGTATTCCAAATAATCAGGATATCCAACTACATCGATACTCAGTATATCAAAGGATTCCATCATTTTTTTATTGCGCTCTTTTACTTCATCAAGACCTACAGTTTCACCAACAGGCATTTCCAAACCGGTGAAACGTGCATTTTCATGAAAAAAACTATAGGCAAGCTCTAAATCATTGTGCTCAAAGGCATGGATCATACGGCGAACTTTATTGATATATGGATGGTGCTGATATAAAGTGCCATTGGCCCTGTCGTCATAACTCTCCCACATGTTTCTAAAGACCCTGGAATCCGTGTAGTTTAACATCAGGTTAATCTTGTTGTCCTTGTTAAGCTTAAACATTCGATGCATTGGCATATCTATCTTTACCCCTGTTCTGTTGTTTACAGCTTTTAGATTATTCCAAACCTGAACCCAGGTATCACTTTTATCATATTCCAAAGCATCCGGATAAGCGCCAGGAGTTGGGACTTCAGAAGTATATGAAAAGTTATTCTTCCACCATTTCATCCCATTTAAAAATTCTTCTTTCGTATTGCCTTTGTCGTATTTGTTGGCATTAGCTCCATTAAATTGTTTAAAATCATCTGCGAGATACGAACTTACTTTTGAAGAATCCCCTTCAACCCATGCAGCAAGCATTTCATTTACAACGTTGATGGCCGGGTGCTCCAAATAAATAGTTCCATTTTTTTTCTTCTGTGAATATCCCTGTACCACGAAGAGAATCAGGAAAGTGATTACTAGTTTTTTCATACTATTCATTATTTAGATGGTTTCAGAACACATTTTTGAATTCCAACAGCGAATAACAATGAAATTTGAAAATAGGACAACCGGAACCGGACAAAGCAGCTGATTTAATGTCCGAAGCATACGTATTAATTATCAAACAAAAATGGGCAACCATAAAAGTTTCCCA
>NZ_CAMYKH010000097.1 GCF_947258935.1 uncultured Muriicola sp. | reverse complement strand
CTTGCATAGGAATGCAGGAGGTAATCTCAGGGTAACCTCGGAGAATACAACCATTGTGATGAATGACAGAACAGACCTGAAAGCATACGCCGTGTGCGACAATATCAGGGTAACGGTAAATAATTCGGCAGATCTTGATCTGGACGGGGATGCAGAGTATGCAGCCTTCAATCTAAAACAATCCTCAAGACTCAACGCACGGAATATGAAGGTGAGTTCTGCCGATCTTTATACTTCAAATAAGTCAGATGTCTATGTGAATGCCACAAAGAATCTTGAGGTATACGCCAAAGGCAGCAGTAATGTGTATGTGTATGGAAATCCAAAATTGGAGATAAAAGGATTTACGGACAAGTCAAAGATCATTAAGAGATAATTTTATACAGCTAAGAACATGAAGTTTAAAACTATTATGGCCATCGTGTTTGCCATCCTTGTAGTTGTTTTTTCATTGCAAAATTCAGCGGTCACACAAGTAGAATTTTTTTTCTGGGAGCTCTCCATGTCACGGGTACTGGTTATTCTAGGGAGTTTTGCTATAGGAGTATTGGTGGGTATTTTAGTATCATTAAAGCTGCCAAAATCGTATAAGAACGGATAAAATTTTATTGAGGCAAAAGGAAGGCCTCCTATTAAAAATCGAACAAAATAATAGGCACATAGGAATGAAAACCAACGTACTTATTGCATTACTGATTTTATCTTCATCCATTACGGGGTGTCGTTCTTCTGCTATTAAATACGACTCCTCTAAAATTGATTTTTTACATAATTTAGTGGAGGAAAGATCGTATGAAATTAATTCAAACTGGGCCTTTCCTTTAATGACACAAGGGCTTACGAGTATTGCTAATGCGGGCTTATTAAGGCCGGGAAGTACTGCCGGCAGTATAGATCTCATCGGAAATCCCAATTACTTAAAGGTCATTGGTGATAGTGTCTCTATTTCCTTGCCCTATTTTGGCGAACGTCAGATGGGTGGGGGTTATGCCAATAATGATATAGGTATAAAATTCGATGGAATTCCGGAGGACTATGTGGTTCAATGGGATGAAAAAAAGCATAGATATCATATAGAGATGCAAATAAGGCAAAAAACCGAAACCTTAGATTTTAATATAACCTTATTTCCTTCCTTAAAAGGGGATATTAACGTGAATAGCACACATCGCTTTTCCATACGGTATAGTGGGTCAACAGCTCCTATTTCTGGGGATTAGAAGATTCAACGATATCGCTATGGTCAAAGATGCCTTTGCCAAAATTGATTTAAATTAAAACCTACAATTTTAGATATGAAAAAACACTTTAGCTATTTCAACATTATCCTAATATGTATCATAGCCGTTACCGCTATTGCCTGCAAAGAGAAAGAAGTGCAAAAAAAGGAGGTAGTATTAACACCTTACAACGGCCCATTACCCATAGAAAACCTGAATCTCCCGGAAGGGTTTAAGATCGATGTGTATGCCGATGGGATCGATGGAGCGCGATCCATGGCCATGGGAGATGAGGGTACCCTGTTTGTAGGGACAAGAAACGATAAAACAGTCTATGCGATTAAGGATACTAATGGGGACTATAGGGCTGACATGATAAAGGTGCTCGATTCTACTCTGGAAGTACCCAACGGGATTGCCTTTCGAGATAGGGCTCTTTATGTGGCAGAAGTTGGAAGATTACTGCGTTACCCCAATATTGAAGCTAATTTAGAAACGCTACCAGAACCACAAGTGGTATATGATGACTATCCCCCCGAGTTTCATCATGGATGGAAGTATATTGCTTTTGGGCCCGATGGGAAATTATATGTACCTGTTGGTGCCCCTTGTAATATTTGCGACAGCACTGGCGTAGACCCACGCTATGGAACCATTACCAGGATGAACCCCGATGGAACCAACAGGGAGATCTATGCAAGAGGCGTACGAAATACGGTAGGCTTTACCTGGCATCCTGAAACGGGTGATCTTTGGTTTACTGATAATGGCAGGGATTTGATGGGGGATGATGTACCACCATGTGAATTGAATAGGGTGGAAGAGGCTGGTCAGCATTTCGGATATCCCTACTGCCATGGGGGCACTATTTCAGATCCGGAATTTGGGGACCAAAGACCATGTTCAGATTTTGTTCCGCCGGTACAGGCCTTGGGTGCACATGTGGCCCCTTTGGCAGTCAAATTTTACAGAGGAGATAATTTCCCACAAGAATTCCAACAATATGCCTTTATTGCCGAGCATGGGTCCTGGAACCGGTCTTCTAAAGTGGGATATAAGATCAGTCTTGTTAAACTAGATGGCAATAATGCAGTGAGCTATAAAACTTTTATAGACGGCTGGCTTAATGAATCTACACAGGAAGCCTTTGGCAGACCAGTAGATATGTTGTTTCTGGAAGACGGCTCCATGTTGATCTCAGATGACTATGGCGATGCAATTTACCGGGTTTGGTATGAAGCAAGACTTGCTACAAAATAACTTAGCAAGTAGACTGAATAGTACTATGTTAACAAAATCTTTTTCAAAGTTTTCCGTTTTAAACGTACCTTTACATCCTAAGTGCGATAGATAGCTTTATTTTTTATTTGTAATATATTTGGACTTTTAGCTCTCTACATTACTTTCGATTAGCAGTGCATACAGCTTGCTGTAGTTAGAGCGGAGACCTTCAGAATGGATCCTATCCATTTTTACTCAAAGGATTTTCTTCATTAGCCACAAGCGGAATACATAATTCCCAATACCACCCTTTTTTATACTCCGGGCGATATAGGTATCAGTTAAAGGAGTGTTCTTTTTAATACATAGTATATACATGGCAAGTTCTAATGACAATCCCACATTTTCCAGAACAAATAAAAACGACTTTTCTAAAACCTTGCGAAACAGGGTAAATGCTTATTTTAAATCAAATAATATAAGCAGGAATGCAAACTCCAGAATGGTTGTAAAGACCGTTATTATGTTGTCATTATTCTTTGTTCCTCTTATATTGCTCGGGAGCGGACTTGTTACCAGTGTCTGGATGCTTTTTGCATTATATATCATATGTGGCTTTGGTATGTCTGGCATAGGGATGGGGGTAATGCATGATGCAATTCATGGGTCGTATTCAAAGAATAAGACCATCAACCGGTTTTTGGGATATACCTTTAATATGATAGGGGCCAACGCCAAGGTTTGGAAGATCCAACACAATGTTCTACATCATACATATACTAATATAGAACATGCAGATGATGACCTGAATGCGCCATTTTTCCTGAGGTTTTCTCCACATGCAAAACATTACTGGGCGCACCAGTTTCAACATATTTACATCTGGTTCTTCTATGGGATCTCTACCATCTCCTGGATCACAACCAAAGACTATGTGCGCTTAAAAAGGTATAAAGACATGGGATTCTTCTCTAAAAAGAACGAGTATGCCAAAACACTGGTCAGTATGACCGCCTGGAAAGTATTGTATTACACCTATGCGCTGATACTCCCAATGATCATGGTACCACAGGCCTGGTGGATCATTCTGCTGGCCTTCTTAAGCATGCATTTTGTTACCGGATTATTGGTAAGCACAGTGTTCCAAATTGCCCATATTATGCCAGATACAGAATTTCCACTTCCGGATGGGGAAGGAGCTATGAAAGACGACTGGTATACTCATCAATTGGTAACTACTACCAATTTTGCTCCAAAAAATAAGGTATTATTCTGGCTTATAGGAGGCTTAAATTTTCAGGTAGAACACCACGTACTGCCAGATGTATGTCATATCCACTATCAGGAAATGGCCAACATTGTATCAGAAACCGCTAAAGAATACGGTATTCCGTACCATGTAAAGAAAAGCATGGGTCATGCCATTGTAGATCATATGAAAATGCTTCGGGCACTGGGTACTAAGCCCGTTCTACAAACTGCTTAGAAACCTTGGCTTAGACAATAGTAAGACCTATGCTGCTTTTCCTATTAGCGCAATTAAAAGTACCAGACTGCCAATAAGAATAAGGCCAGACCAATGCCATATTGGTCTTTTAACTTCTCCTTTCTTATGGTTGTATTGTTGCAATACCTCAGGAGGGAAATTTTTCTTTGTAATTGTCTTTTTACAATGGGTACATTCTGAAAATGCTTTTCTGCCAATAGGGAAGAAGGGGATCCAAAAAATATGGGCGTATTTGCCGTATACAACAAAATGTTGCACTCCTTTATTCTTACAATAGTCACAAGTACTATTGCTTTCAAAACTTCCAATATTGGTGGCACGGCTTCCAAAAATGATCATAATTATAATGGTTGGTTCCTATTTGAGTAAAACGATAGTGAATTTTAGATATTGTATGTGTCCCTGTTGTAGCTCCAATGAACTCAAGGAATTATACAAATTTAAAGGTATCAGAATAAGAAGTTTTGCCTTAGGATATACATTTGAGAAAAGTTGTGATCTCCCTTAAAAAAAACAGAATAATTGTAGAAAAAATACCCTTCAACTAATCAGGCTAAGTCATTGAACAACAATATTGTATGTGCTAGATCGTTGTACTAGGAGACAATCTCAAATCCAAAAACAAAATCATGAAATTATCTAAAGGAAGTATCAGCCTATTTCTTTGCGTCTTTATGGCCATTGGCTTATGCGCACAAGACCTATATCAAAAAGGGCAACTCCATTTAAAAAAAGGGAAGACCATAGATGCCTATATCCAAATTAATTTTGAATTTCCCCAGCGTTTTCAACAGAACATCACCTATGTTACCCCTAAAGATTATGATAAATACCTGCAAAGCGGAAAGCTAAAAGGGAGTATGAAAGAAAAATTAAACCCCGGAGATATAAAAGGATTTACCTTAGATAATGGTACTGTGTTTAAAACAGTGCGCTATGCCGATCTTACCGGAAAGGCCATTAAAATGATCCCAAAAAAGATGTGTCTGGAACAGACGGCACAGGGAGCCATTGAGGTATATAAACTATATAGCAGAACTACGGGGAGCATTAACCATGAACTGGCTGATATGATCTTTGAGGACAGGGCCAATTTAATTAATTATATTCAAGACAACTTTCAGATCCTGGTTCAGAAGGACAACAAAAACCCCACGAATATCATGCAGGTTAATTTGCTGAACTATATTGGGGACAATCCCAGGGTAAAAGAAAACTATACGAATAACCACTATGGCTTCCGAAACCAGTTTACCGAACAACAAAAAATGGGGAAGTACGTAAATAAAAAATACGAAGCCGCTTTTTTAAGTATGGTAAACGACTATAATCAGGAAGCTACAGAAGGTTCAGAAGCCAGATCTGAGGAGTAGGGTACCTGTATAAATGTATTAATAAAGCCCTATGAATTGTCATAGGGCTTTTTGTTTTAAAGAAATTGCAATTCCTTATTTGCTTGTTTTTTTATACTTCTCCATGGCTCGCTTGCTGCTTTCAAAGGCCATCACATCTAATTTCTCAGAGATCATGGTTTTGGAATTTTCATCCAGATCATTGATATGAAAACGCATTTCCTTATCTACCAGTCCGCCATAGCCCACATTCCCTCTCCAGATACGTGCAAAATCGCTTGTCCTGATGATACGCACTTCCAGGGCTAAATTTAGATGATATGTTCTCCATTTAATAGGCGCATATGTTGCTTTCCATCCCATAAGTGGAACAATAACTTCAATGATATATGCTGCCTCAATACCCTCATATTTAGACATATCCTTTAGCTCTGAATTGGATGAGTAGGGAAAAGGGGTATCCTGAATTTCCAGATCGGTTACCAATCCTTCTTCCTTAAAAAGTTGTGCCAGGTTCTTATGTACCCGTTGAGAAGGGTTATAAGAGTATTTTTTTAACGGATCTGCATCATCAGATTGGGTTAAATCTGCTATAAGTCCGGTTCCGGCGGCATCCTTTGGAGTCATGATGTACATAGGAGGCGCTTCATAGTGCACCATTAGTACTTTGGTGGTTTTTAGGTTTTCTTTTTCTTGCTCGGTAAGTTTGCCCTTTTTCTGTGCGTGCAACATGTTTCCGGTGATGGCTACGAGCAGGCAGCATAGAATTGATTTTTTTAATAGGTTGTTCATCTGGTTATTTATTTAAATGACCCATACTGTTAGGATCAAATAAGATTATTTGGGTTGAATTGTTTTGGTTTTTATAAAACGAATCTTACCTGGCTATATTGTTTATGCCCTGCTGTAGAACGGATGTAAAGGCGAAGTAGATAGAAAAGTTAAGGGTGGCTTATATAGTATTTGTTAATAAACATAAGCAAGTACGAGGAGCTTTACTTTTTAATTTGATTTGTGTAAATTAGTAAAGGCATTTCTTAAAAAAGTATTGTTTAATGTATAAAAGAATTAGAAATGGTAACAAGCGTATTTATTTCAATTATTGCCGGTATTATATTTTTGTTGTTTGCCATACTTTATCCAAAGAACCCCAGCCTTAGAATAATTATTGGTGTAATAGGGGTAGTATTGCTTTTTTACGGGGGTTTTAGTTACGGGGCCATGAATCCCATGGCATATATTGAAACGTACGACACCGGAAACAAGTTACAGGTAGAATATCCTGTAAAAAGGGTACAAGTAGTATCACCTGTTGATGGGGATACGGTAACCTGCCGTATTCTGACATTTGGGGTGTATCCTGAAACACTTACAAATGATATTTGGGTGCTGTTAAAGCCTTCAGACAACAAATACTATCCACAGTCTGACTATACCAATACCTCTTATAAAGAAAATGGCAAATGGCAGGTAGTGACCAGATTTGGGGGTGACCAGGGCGAAACCTTTGATTTAGTAGTGTACGAAACAGATACCGGGGCTTCACAATTTTTTAGTGAGACCATAGCCACATGGAAAGCTGCAGATGACTACACAGGTTTAACTATGGAAGAATTGCCAGCAGGTGCTT
>NZ_CAMYKH010000096.1 GCF_947258935.1 uncultured Muriicola sp. | reverse complement strand
CAATTCCCACTACAAGCAAGGTCAGTATTGGGAGTAGTATGATAAATGGCTCTGAGGAAGGAACAAAAGGCTCTTCAAAGACAAAACGGGCCAATAAGAAGCTACCGATCAGAGACAATAAAATACCCGTTAAACTTCCTAAGACCCCTAAAAAAGCATATTCATATAAGGAGATTTTCAGCAATTGTACATTTTGGGCACCTAGGGTCCTCAATAAAACACTTTCTTTTATCCGCTGATACTTGCTCGTCCGTACCGCACCTATCAAAACTATGATCCCCGTAAGGATACTTAACAACGCCATAAAATTGATCACCAAACTTATCTTCTCCAGGATTCCTTCTAAGAGATCAAGAATTTGACGAAGGTCGATGATGGATATATTTGGAAAATTAGACACCAACTGTCTTTGTAGTTGTGCAGATACTTCATTGCTCGGAGTACGAGTGGTTAACACATGAAATTTTGGAGCATCTTCTAGAATACCGGTTGGGAATAGAACGGAGAAATTTAATTGTACTCTTCCCCAATCCACTTCACGAATACTCCCAATTTCCGTTTCTATCAATACTCCCTGTACATTAAAAGTTACCCTGTCTCCTACTCCAACTTTGGCGTCAAAGGCGAAATTTTCTGCTACGGAAATAGGAACAACTTTTGATTTATCAGCCTTTGGCACCCAGCTACCCTCTTTAATGCTTTCTGAAGCTATAAGTGAGTCGCGATAGGTGACCCTAAACTCATGGTTCAGCACCCAACGGCCAATATTAGAGATAGTGTCATTTCTGATGTCATTTACAGACCTCCCATTTATTTCCTGCACCCGCATAGTTATTATGGGAATATTATCCAGTACAGGAATACTGTTTGGCAGAATAGTATTTTTTACATCGTTCACCTGCCCGGTCTGCACATCTAAAAGAATGATATTGGGGCTGTTATCGTTATCCCCAAGGGCCACTTTACTAAGTAATATATCCTTTGAAAAGTAAAGTGTGCTAATTAGAAAGGCCCCAACGCCTATTGATAATACCAAGGTAGCTGTCTGATTTTGAGGCCTGAAGAGATTCAATAAACTTTGTCTGGAACAAAAGCCCCAGTTCTTTGGAAAATAGCGTTTTACAGCCCACATTAGTAGCTTGGCCACTCCATAAAGAAGTGAAAAGGTTACAATTAACCCAAGTATAAAAGAAAGTGCATATCGCCAGTTATCCAGAATACGTTGTGCAAAAACAAACAAGAAGAGAAATATGATCCCGAGAATAACTATTCGGGCCTTGCCTGTTTTAGGATCGCTTTCTTCTTGTACTCTTAAAACGGATAAAGGAGAAACATACCATGTTTTAAGCAGAGGCAACAATGCAAATGCAACAGACATCAAGACACCCAGAGATAGTCCCAATAATACAGCGGGATACGAAATTGTGACCATAACATCTACCGGAAGATATTCTTTAAGCAAATAAGGAGCTGCCAATTGCAACGCTATCCCCAGTATGGTTCCAATAAGACCACCTAAACCACCTAATCCTGCGATCTGAATTAAAAATATCTTAAAGGTCTGACTTCGGGAGGCGCCCATGCATTTAAGAACGGCAATAGATCTTAGCTTTCCTCTTATGTAGACATGAACTGCACTGGCAATACCTATACAACCAAGTAATAAAGCAATAAAAGCGACAATATTCAAGAATTTGCCGAAGTTGTTGTACCGGCGACCCAAACGCCTGCTTTCATCCAAATGTGTATCCAGATCGGCCCCTTCTGCGTCCAGTCTGGGGTCTACTGCCTCATATAAGACCTCCAGATCTTGTTCCTTTTTGGCTACAAAATAGAATTTGTATTCAACCCTGCTTCCCTTCTGAAGCAATCCTGTGGCCTCTAATTGATTGTATGGAATATAAACGGCCGGTGCAACACTGCTGGTTAATGCAGATCTCCCGGGAACAGATGTTAATGACCCTTCTATGGGCAGCATAATGGTCCCAACCTTAATGCTATCGCCAGGTTTAAGGTTGTATTGCAACATAACCGTAGCGTCAACAAGGGCGGCATTATTCTTTTGATAATTTCTTGAAGCGATTGATGGAATAGTCTCAAATTCGCCGTAAAATGGAAAGTCTCCGTCCACACCAAGGACTTGAACTAGTTTAGAAGCATCCTTTTGAGGAAAAGCAACCATAGAAGCAAAGTTAATCTCCTTGCTGTTGGCACCCCCTAAAGAATCCATGATATCTGTAACAATTGTATTGGGTGGCTTGCTGCTATCAATGATATAATCTGCGCCCATAAGCGCTTTAGATTGGTAGGCAATACTGTCAGTAAGGTTATTTCCAAAAGACTGGATAGCCACTACCGCCGTAATACCGATGATAATGGATGACATAAACAAGAATAATTTCCCCACATTTGAGCGAAGATCTCTCCATGCCATTTTAAATAACCATACCAGTCCGGCCTTCTGAATGGAGCTGTCTGCAGTAATCACTAAGCGGTAGTCTTTTGATCCGTACTTATCTTACCTCCTTTGAGGCGTAAGATCCTTTGAGTTTTTCTGGCCAATTCCATATCGTGAGTAATAATGACAAGGGTAGTACCGGCTTCTTTGTTCAGATCGAAAAGTAATTGGATGATCTTTTGTCCTGTAGCTTCATCTAGTTCACCAGTTGGTTCGTCAGCAAAAAGAATAGATGGGGTATTGGAAAATGCCCTTGCCAAAGCTACCCGTTGTTGTTCCCCACCCGATAGTTGAGATGGATAGTGATGCATGCGATCGGCCAGGCCAACCTTCTCTAAAAGAATTTCTGCTTTTGCAGCGGCATTTTTGGCTCCTTGGAGTTCCAGGGGTACTGCAACATTCTCTAATGCGGTAAGGGTAGATAATAATTGAAAATCCTGAAATATAAATCCAACTTTTCTATTTCTGAGCAAGGCTCGTTCATCTTCATTTAAGGTGCTTATCTCTACTCCACAGAGTTCAATGTTCCCTGAATCTGGTCTGTCTAGTCCCGCAGATAATCCCAATAAGGTAGTTTTACCACTTCCCGAAGGCCCAACAATAGCGAAGGTTTCTCCTTCATCTATCGAAAATGAGATATCGTCCAAAACTGTAAGGGAACCGGATCCGCTCGAATATGATTTTTTGAGATTGCTAACGTTTAATATCTTTGCCATTCTCCCCTGGGTTTAGTAGCTTTTTGGTACAAGGGCGGAAATTATAAAAATGATTTTGAATTTAATCCCCTATTCCATGAGAACCGTGTTAAAGTTTTGTTATCTGTTTAGCTTCATAGTATTCTTTTCGTGTGGGGATTCAACCACCAAAAAAGAATTGAACGCAGATACAGATAAAAGCCTATCCACTGAGGCTAATACAATTGAAACGAGTGATATAAAGACCATTCTTTTCTTTGGAAATAGTTTAACCGCAGGAATGGGACTGGAACCTGAGCAAGCATTTCCGGGGATTATTCAGGATAAAATAGATTCTCTAGCCTTGCAATACAGGGTGATCAATGCGGGTCTCAGCGGAGAAACCACGGCAAGCGGGGAAAATAGGATCGATTGGTTAATGAATCAACAGGTAGATATCTTTGTCTTAGAATTGGGAGCCAATGATGGTCTTCGTGGAATTCCGCTTTCTGAAACAAGGGAAAATCTACAGGCCATTATAGACGCCGTAAAAGAAAAAAATCCAAATATAAAGATCATTTTGGCCGGGATGCAGATCCCTCCCAATATGGGTCAGGATTACACCAGTGAATTTAGGCAGATCTTTCCAACTCTTGCGGAGGAAAATAAGGCACTTTTGATCCCTTTTTTACTCGAAAATGTAGCTGGTATACCAGAACTCAATCAGGCGGATGGGATACATCCTACGGAAGAGGGTCAGCGTATTGTGGCAGATAATGTCTGGACCATACTTAGACCTATTCTTTAAAATAAATTAATTGCAACTTACTTGTTAATAAGTATTTACATTTAATTATTTAAAGTGTTAATTTACTATTTTGTGCGCCCTTTTCGCACTATCTCATTATTGAATTGCTTGTCATCAACCAAAACTTTATAGAAGTCATCGATGAAATTTCGTGCAATTTCGAATTCCTTTTCATTATCAAACTGAGGTTTTAAGCCATCGATCACTTCAAAGACGCGATCTTTATTATCTAAATAGTGTTTTCTCACAGCTTGGAATACAGCTTCGTCTCTTTCAAAACCTCTGTACAATCTGTCCGTAACACTTTCTATATCCAATACTTCACCCTGCACTTGTGAAACCACTGCATAACTGGCATCTACCAATCCTGACATATCAAAGTCAAATGGCAGCGGAACCGTTCTATAGTCTGCGGTAAAAAGTAATTTCTGATTATGCTGGTAGGCGGTAGAATAGTCAGTATTGCCGATCATATATTGAAAAAAATCGTTTTGGGTAGCGCTTACATCATCTTGTTCCAGGGGATGTACCGTACGTTTCATTTTCTTGCAATTCTCACGCTTGGCTACCTTATCTATGTCTTCTATCAGGAACCCTTTAATATTGTGCACTTTATTCTTCTTTCCTCTAAACTCTATATACTCAATATCTGCCATTCTGGTTTTATAATGATATGGCGAGATCACTTCATAGATCTTGTAGGCCATGTATTCTTTGACAACATTATCCTGGGTGCTGCTAGATTGCACGCAAGGCATTACCAATTTTAATTCTTTATTCCCTTTAAAGATGGTTTCCTTGGCTACCGCCTTCTTGATCTTGACCTTAAGTGGTGGAAAATAACAATGAGCTCTTCTGTAATTACCACGGGCGCGGATCTTAACATCAAGAGAATCCCATTGTTCACCATTCTTATAGATTAATTTTGATAAAAGATAGGTGCTATCGTTTGTTTCCTTTTTCATCTCTTTGTTAGAGAAGCTGAGTTTTATAGGCAAAATAGCCTGTTCTTGAAACAAAACGGTTGTTTCTCCCATTTCTTTGGGAGCTTCTACTTCTTGCGCAATAAGCACCCCAGCGGTTGCAAAGAACAAGAAAAGGAATCTGAGTAATGTTTGGTTTTTCACGAGTTTGTAGTTAGCTTTAGCAAGATAAATTACTAAATTTCTGATTATTAAACTATACCTATCCATAATAAATGTAAGGACCCTGTTAGCACTACTTATCGCCGTGCTCACAATTTTCTTTAGTTTTCTGTTCGATATTCAATTCCATGTGGACCTTACGTTGTTGAGTATTGCTATTGTTTTTCCATTGGTATTTACTATCCGCGGGTCTTTCCGAAGAAGAGAAAAGGCTTTAGAGCATTTAAGTCAATTCAGAAGTGCACTGAAAACAATGTACTATTTCGTGAATGCTTCCAATAATTTAGCGGAAGAGAAAAAAAAGGAAATTTCCGATATTCTCCTTGAGATCAGTGATTCCTCTATGGATCATTTAAAGAATAATATGGAGTCTACTGAGGCATTAGATCCGGTCATCAGCAAAGTACAAGCCTTTGTTACAGCCAATGGAGATGTGATGTCCGGACGTTTAAAAGATCGCATCTTCAGGTTTATGAACGACCTTCATGAGTCCTTAGAGAATTTACATGCGATAAATATCCACCGTACTCCTATAAGCTTAAAGGCCTACTGCCTGCTATTTATTTACATTTTTCCTCTGATATATGCGCCTACCATCATCCATGATATGGGAGCAAATAATCCTATTTACGTGACCTATTTTGTGGTTATACTTACAGAATTCATACTTATTTCTTTGTATAATATTCAGGATCAACTAGAATATCCTTTTGACGATTACGGCCTAGATGACATCAAACTAGATAGCTTTAAAATGGACCGTTAGTCAACTTTTACCTGAAGTACACCATCAACAAATCCCTTTATCCAATCTTTTATGTGCCTGAGGTCCATATAAATAATCGGTTCGTTCATCGATGATTGTGTCTTACATCGAAAGAATTGTTCCGTTTAAAGTATAGAATTTACATTTCAACGAGAAATTGCTTTCTTGCAGGCTAAGCCAAATCTTATGAATAAAAGAACTACTTCTACCTATTTGGTATATGCCTTTTTTACTTTCTGCTTCATTTGGGCCTTCTACGTCCTTTTTGCTCGCTTATAGTAAAAGAAAAAACCCGAATACATCGGGTTTTTTAATCAAATCGAATAAAAACAACGGCAAATTTAATTAGCCGAAATACTCTTTACAAGTTCATACAGAATGGAATATTCAAAACCATTCGGAAGTATCACATCCATTTTAGTTTTAGCCATTATATCTGCCCATGCTTGGTCTGTTTCGCCAGAGTTTTGGTATCTCATATAATTTAAAGCATCTGCCATAGTGCTAAAACCATCCCAGGTCAATACCGAAAATCTCGCTTGATTTCCCTTGGGACTAACTGTAGACATCATTCCCCATGATTTCATTTTGTTATCAGGGCTTGCAATATTCTTCTCATGCATGGGTTTCCACAAAGATTTATTCTCTTCAATAAATCCACTTAAGTTTGTTGGTTTAGCGTAATTCACCACGGCATACTTGTAGTCTCCTCCGGCTGAATCTTCCAACTGCATCCAGTAATCAAATGCGGTGGGTGCGAAGGATTGTGTCGCAACCATTTCTGGTGCTACCCCCATCTTTTTCATGTTTTCTTCAGACCAAATGGCTCCCTGATCCACTTTGTCAAAGCTTTCGAAATTGTTCACAAAAACATAATTAGGAGCCCCCTCTACTGGCATGCCTACCTTGCGCCATAATGACCACCCTGTCATCTGCCCCTTGTCAATGGCAGCTTGGGCAACTTTGGCCCAGTACATGGTTTCTTTTTCAACAAATTCTCCTTGTCTATCATCAGGCACTACCCTGTACTGCAGATAGGCTACCTGAGCCATGGTGCTGGCATATACTGTTAGACATACGATTAAT
>NZ_CAMYKH010000095.1 GCF_947258935.1 uncultured Muriicola sp. | reverse complement strand
CGAGATCTGTAATTACATACCCCAATTCTTTATTTGTGGATAGATATTGCCCTGAGATATTCATTTCATAATGCGCCAACACATCATTGATCCTGGCCATAACGCCTGGTAAATTTCGATGAATATGAAGGAATCTATGAGAATTGCTTTGCTTAGGAAGCCTGATGTTTGGAAAGTTCAAGGCATCAACCGTATTTCCCGTATTGATGTAGTCCATAATTTTATTAGGAACAAAATCGGCTATATTCATTTGCGCCTCTTCTGTACTACCTCCAATATGAGGAGTTAAGATAACATTGGGAATACCCTGCAAAGCAGTTTTAAAATCTCCATTTCTCCCGGGTTCTTCAGGGAAGACGTCTACCGCCGCTCCTGCCAATTTCTTACTTTTTAAGGCTTTCACCAAGGCCGGAATATCTACCACAAAACCTCTGGAAAGGTTGATCAACAGTGCCCCATCTCGCATTTGGTTCATTTCCCGTTCTCCGATGAAATTGCGATTAGATTTACTATCGTCTATATGTAGGGATACTACATCTGAAACGTTTAGCAGATCTTCCAGGCTATTACATTTTACTGCGTTACCCAAAGCAAGTCTATTTTCAAGATCGTAATAGTATACCCGCATACCAATAGCTTCGGCTAATACAGATAATTGTTTCCCAATATTCCCATAACCTACAATGCCTAAATTCTTTCCGCGTACTTCCCTGGAATTTTTTGCAGTCTTATTCCATTTACCCTGGTGGATCTCAACACTTCTAGGAAAGATGTTTCGCATCAACATTATGATCTGTCCTATAGCCAATTCCACAACAGATCTGGTATTACTGTAGGGGGCATTAAAGACTACAACGCCTTTTTTCTGACAATAATCGAGATCAATTTGGGTGGTCCCAATACAAAAGGCACCTATCACCAGTAACTTATTGGCTGCGTCTAATACTCGGGGAGTGATCTGGGTTTTGGAACGGATTCCCAGTACATGTACTCCTTTTATTTTTTCTATTAATGCTTCCTCGCTCAGGCTTCGATCAATTATTTCAACCGAAAAACCATCTTCAGATAGATTGTCAAAAGCAACGGGATGAACATTTTCGAGTAATAAGATCTTAATTCTGTTTTTGGGATATGATAAATTACGTGGAAGGTCATTCACAAATAAGAATTCGTCCAAATTTGGCGTAACGTGATCTGCATTTGAGGCTGCTTTTTCTCTGTGTACATTTTCTGTATAGGCAAAGAATTTATGAGCTATACCGGCTTCACGCATCACATAGTCGCTATATCCATCGCCAATGACCTGCACTTCTCCATCTAGATCTAGTTGACGCAAACATTCTATCTTTCCATTGTGACTTGCCAGCACGTTATCTTCGTCAAAACCAATAATATTACCCTCTTCATCAAACTCGAAGGTATTGGCATAGACTCTATCAGAGGGGATGTCGTACTCTTTTACAATAGGATCAATAAACTCTTTAAACCCGCAGGAGATCACATAAATATCCTCTGAGTATTTTTTAAAGAATTCTTTATTGGATGCAATGGATTTTGAGATCTTTTTTCGAAGTTCTTTCACTAAAGGATCGAGATGTCTTTTATTAGCCTTTAATAATCGAATTCTGCGCTCCAGGGATTCCGTAAATGAAATATCCCCGTCTATCCCCAAATTGGTGATGTGTTGTATTTCCTTAATTACCTCATCGCGTTCTTCTTTACCATGAAGTGTCATCTCTGCAAGGACATCCAAGGCTTCCACTCTGGTTAAGGTACTGTCAAAATCAAAAACATACTTTCTTCCCACTGCTATCATAGTTTATAAATAGGTGTGTAAAAGTAGAAATTTATAAGGATCAATGTATGTAAATCATGGAAAACTATAAGATCGATGTCTTTTGCACCTATTCGATAAATATTTTGTTTATTTTGATACCCTTTTATGGGAATTTGGAAATCAAAATGGTTCCTATGTACCCATACGGAGTCAAAAAGACATCCTCATGAAAAAACTATTAAAGATTCTCAAGTATGTTTTGTTTTCGGTTCTCATCATTGTGTTGTTGGGATACGGGATCGTCTATTTCAAAATGAAAATGGATTCCAAGGCGAATTATAAATTATTGGGGGAAGAAGCACCTACCCTTTCTCACTCTGGTTATTCCTATAGAGATTTAAACAAGAATGGAAAAATGGATATTTACGAAAATCCGAATGCCAACATAGATGATAGAGTTAACGATCTGGTAGGCCAGATGAATGTGGAAGAAAAAGCCGGTTCCATGTTTATCACCATGATTGGTACTACCCCGGATGGTGAGCCAATGGAAACGCCGGTGTTATCAACAGAGCCAATAGCACTCATGATGTCTTTTGTCCTTCCATCGAATTCTGAAATGATCGCGAGACAAAAGATGAACAGCTTCAATATTTTGGCATCCTTAGAGGCAGATAAAATGGCGAAATACAATAACTCTATTCAGAAAATGGCCGAAAGAACCCGACTCGGTATCCCTATTACCATAGCCACAGATCCAAGACACGGAATTGAAAACAACCCTGGTTCGGGACTTTTTACACCCGCATTTTCAAAATGGCCCAGTTCTTTTGGATTAGCAGCAACCAGAGACACGCTTCTGGTAAGGGAATTTGGTGATATAGCCAGGCAAGAATACAATGCTGTTGGGATACGCTTAGCATTGCATCCCATGGCTGATTTAGCTACTGAACCTCGGTGGGGAAGGGCCAGTGGGACTTTTGGAGAAGATGCCTATTTGTCGGCTATGATGACAAAAGCATATGTCTTAGGGTTCCAAGGCGATTCCTTGGATCAAAATAGTGTAGCCTGTATGACAAAACATTTTTCAGGCGGAGGTCCACAGGAAGATGGGGAAGATGCCCACTTTCCTTATGGAAAAAACCAAGTATATCCTGGGGATAATTTTGATTATCACGTGATACCATTCACAGAAGGGGCATTTCCTGCAAACACTGCCCAGATAATGCCCTATTATGGCATTCCTATAGGTCAGACAAGTGAAGATGTGGCTTTTGGCTTCAACAAAGACATTATCCAAGGTCTTTTGCGCGATTCTCTGAATTTTCAAGGGGTGGTTTGTACAGATTGGAATATTATCTCAGATTCTAAGGTGGGGGAAGCTCGTGCCTGGGGAGTAGAAAAACTTTCACCTAAAGAAAGGGTGAAAAAGGCACTGGATGCCGGCTGTGACCAGTTTGGAGGTGAAAACGCACCGGAATTGATAGTGGCATTGGTCAATGAAGGATTGATTGACGATGGCAGATTAGATGTTTCAGTTAAAAGGATTATGAAAGACAAATTTCGCTTAGGCCTTTTCGATAATCCATATGTAGATGAGCAAAAGGCAACGCAAATCGCAGGGCAAGAAAACTTTAGAAGCAAAGGTAAAATTGCACAAGCCAAATCAATGGTATTATTAAAGAATGAAGCAATACTCCCCTTAAAAGAAGGAACAAAAATTTACGCCGAAGGGATGCTAACTCCTAAATTCTTGAATAACTCTGGTATTTTGGTAAAAAATCCTGAAGATGCCGATGTCATTTTAAAAAGAATAAGCACACCCTACGATGAGCGTTCAGACTACTTTCTGGAACAATTTTTTCACCAGGGAAGATTGTACTATAGCGATGAGGAAAAACAAGATATTTTGGATCTAATTTCCCAAAAACCATCCATCGTGGTTGCCAATTTGGAGCGTCCGGCCATCCTTACTGAGATAGCTGAAACCAGCAGTGCTCTTTTTGCAGAATTCGGGACAAGCGATGAGGTTTTAGTTGATGTCTTGTTTGGTAAAAAAAGCCCAACAGGCAAATTACCCTTTGAACTTCCCTCTTCCTGGGAGGCAGTTAAAAACCAAAAAGAGGATGTGCCTTATGATTCAAAAGATCCGTTATATCCATATGGTCATGGATTGAGATATTAACAGCGCTGTTTTAGTATGAGTACGCAGTATAGATAAGCCCGGTAATGATCGCCAACCCAAAACTGAGCAATGTTCCTATTAATATATACTCGGTGAGTTTACGACTATTACTCTCTTTTAGATCGTTGAATCTGAAGACCGATTTGGCAGTGATCAGGAGTCCTATCCCCTCCCATCGTCCTGTAATAACAAAAATAAAGACAAAAAGTCGTTCTATCATACCTATATACTTTCCTGCATTGGGAAGGGATTTATGATCTAGTGGAATTTGACTAGACATTTTCTCCAATAGTATATTCATAATGATGGCAGAGGGTGTTGTCACAAAAAAAATGGCCGTGATCAATCCCCAGTCCATAAGACCAAGCAGGTAACTGATCTGCCCTATCACATTGCCGTAATAGGCGCAGCAAAAGATGATCACTACATGAAATGCCTGATCTATAAAAAAGGGAACACTTTTATTCGAAAACCATTTTGAAGAGTACAATTTTCCCAGGTCGATCACATAATGAGATAAGCCAATAACCAAAGCAATTTTCCAATAAGAAATATCAGAAAGCAGGATCATTACTAAGGAGAAATGGATTAGAATATGTGCATAAAGATACTTTGAACCTATTTTATTTGCTTCTTTATGAATGACCCATTTAGTGGGTTGGAATAGAAAATCGCCCAATAAATGAGCTAGTAATAGTTTTACAAATAAGATCATGGAGTGATTTGTTTAATGGTTTGCTGGTAAAATTCAAGTAGTTCCTGTAACAGATGCATTCGGGCTCTTTTTTGCCTTTGACTCACGGCCGACTGTTGGATCTTAAAATGCCTGGCCATGGCTTCCTGAGAACTTTCAGGATGTTGTAAGATCCAAGCGACTGTATTGGCAGATACCGTACTCCAGTCATCCATAAAATCGAGTGCTATTTTGATCATAAGATTAAGAATATGGTCTTGTGTATCATTGCCACTTGCCAAAGCCAGGGTTCGTTTTTCTTCTTTTAAGGTCTCAAACATTCGCCCTGATCTCTTGTAAGCAGATCCGTTTGCTTCGGTAATTCGACCTCCTGAATAGGTTTCATCTCCAATACCTATCGCTATACGTACATCCAGATTTTTTACTGATTTAATCACTGCTTTTAATTGAATGGCTAACTCTAATGCTGTGAAGGGTGAGGTCTTTACCTGGAATTCATCACCCCTATAAATATCCCAAATTTCTGGCTGTTCCCCATACTTCTTTAACACCTTTTTTAATAAGGGCATCCAAATTGAAGATGGATACTGTCCCGAATTCACGATATCTCCTGTGATAACTGCGATCATCTACTATAAGTTATTTAGCTAATATATAATAATATTAGTTATATTGCTAATATATTAAACTATAAGTTGATCAAAATATTGCTTTGACACTAAAAAAGGACTCCTACAAGCTTAAAACCAGCGTCTTACCCGGATACAATATTGCCCATAGGTCTTGCCGAACTTCTTCTGAAGAGCTGTCTCTTCCGGACCAATCTGCAATTTGTTCATAACAGATACAAAACCCGCAGCCAGAATAGTATTAAAGGCATTCCCCAACCATAATCCCCAGGCCAGAAGCACCAGTAAAAGAGCTAAATACATAGGATTTCGTGAAAAGGAATACACACCCTTCGTCTCAAGAACCACAGTACGATCTGGCTTTCTAGGATCTACAGTTGTTCGAGCCTTATAAAATTGCCATAAGGCAGCAACTCCCAGGATAAAAGCCAACACCAATAAGGCAGCCATCAAATAAAATCGGCCAAAGAAATCAAAATATCCTACCGGAAGGAAGGCCCCCAGGACATACATACAAAGTGAGGTAAACAGAAAAATTAATATGGGAGGTATTCTTAATTGCATGGACCAGGAACATAAAGGCTCCTAAAATTACTACTTTTGAGCAGGTTCAAACGCTTCCTTTCGAAAAATTACTCATGGAATTAGTATTTGCTACTCATAATGAGCATAAACTGGCAGAGATTCGCTCTCTTCTGCCTAAAACTATACGTCTAAAGTCGCTAGACGATATTGGCTGTACAGCAGAGATCCCTGAGACTTCTGAAACTCTGGAGGGTAATGCCCTGTTGAAAGCTAAGTACGTATTAGACCAATATGGCCTTCCTTGTTTTGCAGATGATACAGGCCTTGAAGTTGCTGCCTTAAACGGTGCCCCGGGTGTCTATTCTGCCAGATATGCAGGAGAACCAAAAAATGAGGCCAGAAATGTCGAAAAATTGCTAAGTCAATTACATGGACAGAAAGACAGGCGTGCGCAATTCACTACAATTATCGCACTTTGCATGAAGAATGAGACTCAAATCTTCAAAGGGGTAATTGAAGGAGTAATCACCAAAATTCCTAAAGGAATGAACGGTTTTGGCTACGACCCGGTTTTCCAACCAGAAGGAATGGACAAGACCTTTGCGGAGCTAACTCTAAAAGAGAAAAATCAATTAAGCCACCGTGCTCGCGCTTTCTCTAAACTCATTAACTACTTAGAAGAAATCGAAAAGGAATAACCAGAGACAATTTACAAATAGTGGCCATTCTGTTCTCTTCTCAATTATTAGCAGTACCTTTGCCGCTTAATTGACGCCGCTGGTATAGCATGTGTTGCGCTGAGTATCATTAAGTTATTACGATAACCGCTCTATGTAACATTCATATTTGCGATTACGTAAAATAACTTAAGATGACAAAATTTAAAGCGCTGGGGCTCAACGAAGCCCTTTTGCAAGCTATTGAAGACCTTGGATTTGAAACTCCATCAGAAGTCCAGGAAAAAACAATTCCCATTTTATTAGAGGATGAAACAGACCTTGTTGCATTAGCCCAAACCGGGACTGGTAAAACGGCTGCCTTCGGATTTCCATTAATTCAAAAGATACAGAGCGAAAGTAGAACAACTCAAGCCGTGATCCTAAGTCCAACTCGCGAACTTTGTTTGCAGATCACCAATGAAATGAAGCTCTATGCCAAATATGTTAAAGGCTTGAACATTGTAGCTATCTATGGCGGTGCAAGTATCGCTGATCAATCCAGACAAATCAAA
>NZ_CAMYKH010000094.1 GCF_947258935.1 uncultured Muriicola sp. | reverse complement strand
ACTCTGTGATATTTGCCATCCTTGGCTCTGGAAACATCACCCATGGCCATTTTGACCATTAAAGTACCTCCCTGGGCAAATGTCCAATTCACATTATCATTTCCCGGCTCCATTTGCTCTCTGAGTTCTGATCTCGAATACTTGGTATTCGCTGTGGTCGCATCCGATGGATACGCATGGAATATTAAAGCTCCTGATGTTGAATCATTGTACATGTATGGCTTCAATACTTCATTGGAAGCATATTGAAGAATTTCTGGCGGAGAAACACTAATGGCCCCTCCTTTTCCTTTACCTTCGGGGATGGTTACCTTCCAATGACTCAGATCAATTTTTGGAAGTTTTACCTTCTTTTTTCTTTTTTTGGATTTTTCAACTTTTACATCCGATTTTGCAATGCTATTTTTCTTGTTTTGCGCAGTAACACTAACTGTCAAAAATGCTATTAGAATAATTGCCAGAGATTTCTTTCGGAATATTCTCATTTTATATATAAAATATTAGACGTACAGTAAGGGTATTAAAGTTCTAATTCTATTGTTATATAACCACCCAGTCTAATTTAAAGCCCGGGTGGTTTTTATAATCTTAAACAATAGTTTGTCCCTTTTTAATCTGTGACTACTACGTTATCAATAAAGACCTCATTACTACTATCTACAGCATTTAATGCTCTCACATAAATAACTATCTTATTTGAAGATGCTGTAAATGAAAAGGTACTTGTAGTGAAAATAGCCTTATCCGTATTGAAGTCATTGGTGATATTAAAGTACGCATCAATGGAAGCGTCACTAGTAGAGGCATTAATACCTGTCTCATCTGCAATTTCATTATTTAAAATAAATACTTCAGTATTAACTCCCATGGCTTCAGAACGAGTGTCGATAGAGAAATTATACGTAGCACCTTGCTCAACCGCGACAAGCTGATATAAACGACGCTCAGTATTACTCAATTTGCCCCCTCTTGTCCCGTTATTTCCATCGCTAGTAGATCCTGGCTGCTCATTAGTGCCACCATAATTAGTATCATTCCATGCGTTTAAATCCGTATTATACCAAAGTGCCCTATAGGGGCTAGGGATTGTATTACCACTCTCATCTAAAATTGTAGAATTGGGTGTCATATCCCAGGCATCCGCATTATCACTTGTGCTACCCATACTACCAGCTGAAGTTCCATGATCATCAAAAGTACCGTTCAGTACCTGTACCACAAATCCTTGCGACACTACAAGTTGCTCAGTAGCTATATCCGAATTTCCGGTAATACTATAAGCCGTCAATGTTACATCGTAGATACCGTCTGCTTCATACGTATGAGAAGGATTCATACCGGTAAATTGATACCCATCACCAAATTCCCATAACAACATTTCTGCACCATCAGAGGCATCCATAAAGGAATACGTTCTGTAATCAGCAGCATCTACCTGAAAAGTAAAAGCTGCAGTAACCGGTGCCAGAATATTTATTGTTTTGCTTAAATCTGTAGACAAATTAGAATCGTTTGTAGCTGTAAGTTTAACTACATACTCAGCTGCCACCGCATACACATGAGTTGGCGATTCTTCAGTGGAAGTATTGCCATCACCAAAATCCCACGCATACGTTGAAGCATTTACAGATGAATTCGTAAATGTATACTCCAGGTAATTAGTTTGACTCTGAGCTACATCAAATCCTGCTGAAGGTGGCACTGCACCCGCAGCTCCTACATCAATTGTAAAATCATCCAATCTGGCTTCAACACCTCCATTTGTAAAAAATATGGCAACCGTATTATTAGTACCAGAACTAAATGACAACTTCTGTTGCACATAAACATCGGGCTCCGAGTCATCGGTCACAGTTACTGAAGCAATTGTTCCCGCAGCAACATCTGCCAAGGTTTCAAAAGTGCCCCCATTTTGTGTAACTCCAAGTATAGAAACGATCAATGATGGGTCTGACGAACCACTTAACATCGTATACCAAAAATTTAGGTCATAATTAGTGTCGGGTTCTACGGTAATTTCTTGATAAAATAAGAGGCTGAAATGGACCTTCAACCACTAAAACATCAATAGATGTGGTTCCTGAAGCACCATTTGCATCACTAACAGTTAAAGATACCGGATAGGTACCTTCGCCATCAAATGTAAAGGTTACATCTTTCTCAGCAGAAGTATTTCCATCACCAAAATCCCATGCGAATATATTTCCTTCCGTTGATAGATTCGTGAATCTAATCGTTTTAAAATCCTCCAAAGTAGAAGCATAAGAAAAATTAGCTTCAGGAAATACGGTATCCGCTTTAGAATTTGAAGCTGGAAACTCATCTCTAAAAAGTTCATCGCCAACACAACTAATAACGATACTCGCTATGGCCAACGTCAAAAGCATCAGCTTTGTCTTACTAAGTATATTTACTTTATGTTTCATAGTATTTTTCATTAATATTAATATCCTGGGTTCTGTGTTAATAGGCCTTTACTTATATTTATCTCTCTTGAAGGAATTGGCAACAGTAATGCTCTGGCACTAAAGACATAGCCCATTTCAATAGCATGAGCGCTCAAAACAGCATCTGCAACTCCAAATCTAAGCAGATCGAACCATCGTTGATTCTCAAAGGCTAATTCTACCCTTCTTTCAAGTAAAAGCTCATCTTTTGTAATGCTCGATATAATGTTTGGAGCAGTATCCGGGAAGGCCCTGTCTCTTATCCTTTGAAAAGAAGTTAAGGCACCTAAATTACTTGTTGACGCACCTCCTGCCAAAATCGCTTCAACATGCATTAATAGTACATCGGCAAAACGAATAGCAATATAATCGTTACCTGCATTTCGAGCATTTGGCCCGTAAGAAGGATCTGCATTTACATCAAAGCCATCTGGGTAGAACTTAGCTACTTCATTTTCATCTGGTGGAAGTGACCCATTCATATTGGTAATAGAAACTGCTGTTCTATCTCCTCCATAAGCAACAAAATCTATTCTAAGATTGTCATTTACAATGTTTTGACCATCTTCTCTACCTGCTCTAACTGCAGACGTAAATTCTGATGAGAAACCTTGACTTTCATCAGCGTTACCCGATTGATATTGAATAGCAAAAATAATTTCATCATTCAATTCTGAATAAAATACATCGTAATAATTACTTTCTAAATCAAATTCTCCACTATTTATAATGGCTTCACACAATTGCTGTGCACCTGTATAATTAGGATTTGCCTGGGTTAAATATACTTTGGCCAATAAAGCCTGAGCCCCTGCTTTTGAAGCTCTAGATTTAGAGGAGTTGTCTAATACGGCAACTGCTTCCTGTAGATCAGCTACAATCTGCGCATAAATCTGTGCTTCGGGTATTCTTGTAAAAAGTGCTTCGTTATCCGTAGGACCTACTACTGTAGTTACCAATGGCACATCGCTAAACATCCTCACTAATTTAAAGTAGGCATATGCTCTTAAAAATTTAGCCTCAGCCGTATACTTTGCCTGATTACTTGCATCTGCAATATCAATAAAGTCCAGAACATTATTTGCTCTGAATATAACTTCATACATCGACTGATAATAATCTTCAACTTCCACATTGTTGGCATTCACCACATATCTGTGAAAATCGGACTTTGAACCTTCTAGTGTCGCATTCCTTGTATTATCGGTGCGATGCTCGGTTAAAAGGTGTTCAAATTGTACTCCTCTGTTTGCCCTGCCAATATTTGTTTCGGTACTTTCATTGACCCCTTGAATGGCGTCATATATTCCAATAACTCCGGCCAGCACATCCGCATCAGTTTGGAAAAACGATTCCACTGCTACAGCTGTATCCGGTAATGGATTTAAAAATTCCTCACTACAGGAAAGGAAAACCAAGCCTGCAACCGTATAAATTAAATATTTTTTAAGTTTCATAACTAGTGTTTTTTTTAAATTAAAAATCAATGTTCAGACCCAATGTCACAGTTCTAAATATCGGTGTTCCCGCCCTTTGTGATCCATATGCTCTTGGATTTGATCCATCTATAAATTCCGGATTAAAACCGTGGTAATCATCAGCAGTGATATAAAGTATATTCTGACCTGTGGCGTACAACCTTAAGTTCGACACTCCTAATTTTGAAGTGACATCTTCCGGAAAATTGTATCCAAGGTTAACATTACGTATTGAAAAGTAGTCTGCACTCGCAATAACTTCACTGGTTAACACCTTTTCCTGAATAAAAGATTCATCTGTTACAAGGCCATCAGCAACGGCTTGTGCTTCGCCACCGCTTTGTGTCCTATTGCCAAACCAATTATAGAAATATTGATCTCCAATATTATTTACCTGTGCACCAAGGCTTCCCTGAAGTTGAAATGAAAAATCAAAATCTCCCATTTTAAACTCATTCGTAAAACTCCATAGTAGGTCCGGATAAGGATCTCCTAAAATAGTTTTGTCCTCTTCGGTAATTATACCATCACCATTTAGATCTTTCACTATAGTGTCATCTGCCTGGCCGTTAATTCTATTCCAGGGCGTGCTAACATAGGTCGTTCTAAATTCAGTATCATCATATACATCGGTATCTACCACATACCCCCAGAAAGATGATATAGGCTCACCCACTCTGTTGATCCATTGTGAATTTCTACCATATGTATCTTCAATGAGTGCATTGTTAGAATCACCAAAAGCGAGTAATTCGTTTTGGTTGGTAGACGCAATTAAAGTAGAGTTCCACCTGAATTTCTCAGTAAGAATATTTTTTGTTCTTAGTTCAAGTTCTACTCCAGTGTTTTGCACCTTCCCTAAATTCACGATACCCCCGGTAAATCCGGTGATATAAGAAACAGGGTTATCTAATAGTAATTTATCACTGGTTCTTTGATAATAATCCAATGATCCTGAAATACGGTTATTAAAGAACCCGTAATCCAAACCAGCAGTGAATTCCTCTGAAGCCTCCCATTGCAATAGTGCATTAGCAATATTTAAAGGAGAAACACCTGGAGATATACTGCCATCAACAATGGCATTGGAATTCTGTAATAAGGCTAAATAAGGCCATACATTAACAACATCGTTCCCTACATTGAAGTTTTCAGCACCGGTAAGGCCATAACTTGCTCTGAACTTTAAATTGGTTACCGCATCGCTCTCAAGCAGAAAATTTTCTTTGGCAACATTCCAACCTATAGATACCGCAGGGAAATTACCATACTTAGAGTTTATCCCAAATACCGAACTACCATCACGCCTAAATGAGGCATTAAAAAGATACTTCCCCTGGTAGGCGTAATTAACCCTTGCAAAATACCCTACTTTTTTTAGTTCTGTATTTACTTCCCCATATTCGGCAATTTGGGTTGCACCTTGTAAATTTTTAAGCAAATCATTTGTAAATCCATTACCGGTAACCTCACTATCCTCACTTTTTCTTTGCTGTATGGTCATACCTGCAAGTAAATTGAGGTCATGATCACCGAAAATTTTGTTATAGTTTAAGGTATTATCTAAAATAAGTCTGGATCGGAATCTATTCTGTAAATTATACTGAGCCCTACTATTTCCAGAGGCATGATGTTTTACACCATCATATCTTGTTCTCTTTCTTTGTTCCAGCGTAATTCCTAAAGATGTTTTGGCTGTTAATCCATCCAACACTTCATAGCTTAAATAGGTAGAGCCAAATAATTTGGTATTATACTCGTAGTGTTCTCTTTCAACATATTGTGCATAAGGATTTGAATCTCCTGAAGTTCTAGGCCTGGCATCGCTTCCATCGCCATCAAAATCTATTTCTCTTAAATGATTTTCAAAAAAGTAATCCCCTACTCCAACATCCGGGTAGGTAGTCCTGTTAATAAACTGAAGTGTTTCTTCTGTGTGATAAATAGGCAACCATGGTGATTGCCGTATAGGATTATGTATTGATGTTGGTAATCGTCTTTGTTTTGAATAAGAAGGCGTTACTCTAAGCCCAAAACGTACTTTATCACTTAATTTCGTATCAATCTTTGCATTACCAGTGTACAATTTATAATCATCAGTTATTACAACACCTTCATCTCCAAGGAATCTTAATGACGTACTGAACTTAGTATCCTCAGTACCGCCTCTTGCAGAAAAAGAATGACTAGTAACAGCTCCCCCATTAAAGAAAACTTCTTGCCAATCTCTGTCAACTCCGGTGGTTGCAACTAATAATTGCATGTATTGAGTTTCTTCTGAAAGTGTCCCTGTAAAAGCTTGCTCTATCTTAACCCAATCAGCGACACTCTTTCTATAATCATCACTGCCAAACGCCTCTTTAAAACCTGTGTAGGTTTGGTAGCTAAATTTTGTTTTTCCTGCTTTACCTGTCTTTGTGGTGATCATTATTACACCATTAGAACCTTCACTACCATAAATAGCGGCAGAGGCTGCATCTTTTAAGACTTCAAAGGACTCAATATCATTCATATCCAAATTACCAAGAAAATCTGAGCTTACCACTACTCCGTCAACCACTAATGCAGGACCCGAGTCAGCAGTTATGGACCCAACACCTCTAATGGTAATTGTAGGCGCACCACCTGCTTCTGTATTGGTTGCCTGGATATTTACCCCGGATACCTGCCCAATAAGGGCATCATCTACTCTCGATACAGCAATCTGGTCTAACGTTTCGTTCACAACCTTAGAAATAGATCCTGTTATTGTAGATTTCTTTTGTGTACCATATCCGGTGACGACCACCTCATCTAGTTGTGAGGCATCTACCAATAAGGTAACATTCACTGTTCTTTGATTTACAATTGCTACACTTTGTGTTGCGTACCCTATATAAGAAAAACGCAGTATTTCTCCGCTGGAAACATTAATGGAATAATTCCCATCAAAATCTGTGGTTGTTCCTCTTGTAGTGTTCATTACAATAATAGTAGCTCCAGGTATTGGCACCTGGTCTGCATCTGTTACGACCCCCGAAACACTAAACGTGTCCTGGGCAAACAATTGGATATTGAAGCACAATATCGCAATCAGAATTAGTTTCGTTTTTAAATTCATTTGAATTAGTATTATGTTAGTAGTCATTTGATTTAGTGCATTCTAACAGCACTGAATGATAAAATGAGGCCTATTTAGCTCATTTATTCTCTACACTACAAACAATTCCTTCGGGGAGTTAATTAATTTATCTAATTTTGAAGAAATCATGTTTATAGTAATGTATAGCATGAATTAAGTTTTACTTCCCTCTTTCAAGAAGTAAATCAGTTAAAAGGATGGGCGTGCACCCGTCCTTTTTTTATTTTTAGGCAAGAATTAATTTCATAGTAGTTAGAGTTGTTGTTAGTTCGTTTCAGTTTTTGGTTATCCAAACTGGTTTACCAATTTGGTTTACCAAATATATCCAAAAATTTTGTTAAAACAAGTTTTTATTGAATTTTAACATATTAACCCATGAAATCTAAGCGAATTATACCGGTGCTTTTTTATTATGACTGTTTATCTCCAAAATAAGATACACCACCACCACTTAAGAAATCTTCTCTTACAGGACTGAAGGTGTCAATTAGTATCCCTTCTTCCAAACAAACTGCACTATGCAATAAATTGGGTTCAATATAAACTCCATCTCCTGCTTCTACAATTTTCTTTTCTCCATTAATTTCAAATTCAAATTTACCCGAAACACAATAGGTAGCTTGTGTGTGAAAATGTTGATGTGGGGCACCTAACGCTCCTTTCTCAAATTTCACTTTTACCATCATGATTTGGTTATCGTAACCTAAGAATTTCCTTGATACTCCTCCTCCAAGTTCTTCCCATTCCAATTCTTTTGTGATTATGTATTTTTCACTAAATCGTTTCATTTTTTTTATTGTTCTTGATTAGTAATAATAGTATCCCTGATTTACTTATTCGGTACACCCGGCCCTACGGTTGCTTCCCTAAACCATACTTCGGTATAGCAGCCATTTTCATACTGTTTAGCGATATCACCGCTATAGGTTTCTGCACCTGCAGACCAAACCATATTTGTTTCAGGACTTTTCCCATTGGTTTGGTTATAAGCACCTTGTTTAAAATAATTCAGCTCTCCGCTGTAGGCAGCGGCACGTTCAGTCCCATCCTGTCCTATAGGCACAAATAATTTCCTGACCTGGCCTGGTAGGTCTGATTGTTTTACATATTCGGATGCGATGAGATTTTTAGTAAATGTTTTGGTTTCATGACCTTCACTGGTAAATGTGAGGTACATAATGCCCTTATATACATTTACTTCATAACTGAATTCTTCTCCTAATTCAATTCCATTTGTGGGTTCGGCGGGTGCCCCATCTTTACTCGTACCTGTTACGGACATATCATTGCCCCATACAGCGGTTGAAAAATCCCACCTATCCGAATTATCATCACCAGCCGTGTTTATTTCATAATTCCAGAATACAGATCCCTTAGTATGACCCGGGAATTTCTTGTAGAATATTTTTAGGGGTTCATTTTCATGTCCTTCGCCACTATGAATTTGCCCAACTACCACTGAGTAAGAGGCCGGAACCCTTGCATCGCCAGAAACCGAGACCTGCATCACTTTGCAGGTGCCGGTTAATTTACCACCTTCTTCAGGCGTCCAATCCCTTTTTTCATGTAACTCTGTTCTGGTGTTGCTTGAATTTTTTGAGGTAATACCAGAATTAGGAGTTTTATAGACTACCCAACGCCTGGTACCATCAATTACTGTGTAGAAAAAATCTTTGTGTTCGAAATTGATAAGATTATCTTCAGTAGTTCCATTTCCCAACAATATTTTAAACTTGTCCATAAAGGGAATCACCTCATGTGGGTATACGGTTTTTGTGCTTAATCCATCATTAGCTGCGAAATACCCCGCATTGGATATGGCATCATCGCTGATAGTGATACTAGCCGACTTAAACCAAACTTCGGCGTAATTGCCGTCCGCATATTGTTTTTCAAGGTCGCCGCCATGCGTTTCTGCACCCGAACACCAGACCTTGTTTACTTTGGGATCCTTTCCGTTGGTTTGGTTATAAGTCCCTAATTTGAAAAAGAGCCCCTCGCCGGCGTACGCATTTTTGCGTTCAACACCATCTTGACCTATTGGAAAAAACAAATTTTGGACTTGCTCAGGAATGTTTGAACGTTCAGCATATTCAGAGGAAATGAGATTTTTGGTAAATGTTTTGGATTCGTGACCTTCACTAGTAAATGTAAGGTACATCATACCATCCTT
>NZ_CAMYKH010000093.1 GCF_947258935.1 uncultured Muriicola sp. | reverse complement strand
TCCGAGGCCAACATTACCTCCAATGTCAAAATCTTTGATATCTTCCTTAATATCATCTTCTCCTGAAAGACTTACAGATTCATATTCGTCCTTGGCAGACAATAAGTACCCGAATTGAGGACCAGCTTCTAGGAAGAAACCATCGGAGACATAAACTTTGCCCATAACAGGTAAGTTTAAATAACTGAATTTGAATTTTCCGTCGAAGCCTTCACTTTCCGTATACTTTGCCCCTTGAAGAGAATATTGCAATTCCGGCTGAATACTAAAGGTATCGAATAACATACATTCCGTATACGCGCCAAAAAACATCCCTACTTTGGTATCCAAATTATCCGTGTCATCACCATTTATATTGGCGAAAGTTGGTCCTGTTCTTACACCCAAATTACACGTTGCACAACTAGTTAACAAGGCCGATATGGCCAGTACCGAGAGAATCATTAATTTTTTCATAATTCTATAGATTTAAATTGGTTAATAGAATTATAATATTAGTGCTTCTGTGAAGTGCGTACAATGACCTGTGTCATGTATGCCATCATATAAAATACGAATAGGAAATGGAATCTCGAATTTAGAATTTTGGCTTACAACCTACGTGGACGGACCTGAATGGTATGTAAGACACCAACGTTAACTGTAGACCATGTGGCCCCATCGAGTTTTATTCCCGTATAGGAAAAGTTTACTTCGGTATTGGTTCCAAACAGATATCCAATAGTAGGCTTATAGTAGAGCCCCCCATCATTTCCATCGTTGATACCAAATGCCTGCCCTACATCGCCCCCAAAAGAAAAGGAATTAGAGGGCCAAATACGAAATGAGGCTGCCAATGGCAGAAATTGTACACTTGGGAGGTTGGGACCTCCATCAAAATTATCCGGAAAGCCGTTTATGAATCCGGTCATGATTCCTGCATCTACTACTTCTCCCAGGGCATGCATATAACCTACATCTACTCCTGCGGCAAGTACTACAGCATCACTAAAATCATTGAAAGGGAAACTTCCATGAAGGCCCAGTTTAATTCCTTCCTGGGCAGACATGCCGGTACATAAAAAAAGTCCGGCTACTAAAAATAGATATTTTTTCATTGGATTGAATTGTATACGTTGGGTACCAAAACTACTATCTTCATAAATCCAAACCTCATTTTTGTTGCCAAATCACTAAAAACGGTGGTAGCTGCCAGAATTCTATCTATTTTATTACAATAGGCCTATCTTTAAACTATGAATTGGGACAGGGCACTTAATGACTACAGACACTATTTAAAGATAGAAAGAGGCCTGTCTGAGAATACCATACAAAACTATCAAAGAGATGTAAAAAAGTTGCATCAATTTTTAATATCCTTGCAAAATACTGAAGGCCCTGTATCTATAGAAAAGGAGATTTTGTCACAGTTTGTCTACGAATTGGGGAAAACAGTTTCTGCAAGGTCACAGGCCCGTATCATTTCCGGACTCAACAGTTTTTTTTCCTATCTCGTTTTTGAGGATTACAGAAGTGAGAATCCTATGGAACTAATTGAATCACCTAAATTGGGCAGAAAACTCCCGGATACATTGTCTATTGAGGAAATAAATGATCTTATTATGGCAATAGATCTCTCTAAACCCGAAGGAGAGCGTAACCGTGCCATACTGGAAACGCTTTATGGATGTGGCCTTCGTGTCTCTGAACTCATCAATTTACGGATCTCCGATCTTTTTTTTGAAGAAGACTTTATTAAGGTTACGGGAAAGGGAGATAAACAACGTTTTGTGCCTATAAGTCCGCTTAATAAAAAATATATTGGTATCTACCGGCATCAGGTACGTGTTCACCAGAAGGTCCAGAAAGGGTCTGAAGATATTTTATTCCTGAACAGGAGAGGAAAAGGCCTGTCAAGAGCCATGATCTTTACCATTATCAGACAACTAGCTGAGAAAATAGGGCTTAAAAAGATCATTAGTCCGCATACATTCAGACATTCCTTTGCCACACATCTGTTAGAAAATGGAGCCGATCTAAGGGCGATTCAACAAATGCTGGGGCACGAAAGTATTACTACCACAGAGATCTATATGCATGTAGACCGCACCCATCTGGCACAGGTAATGGAGCAATATCATCCCAGAAATTAGCACTATACCATGTTCTTACATTGTTTAAAGGGGCCCTTTCAATTCAAGGGTCATTGCCTATCTTTATAGCCAAATAACAAGACCCTGAGTAAAATTCTTCGAATTAATCACCAAGGACAACCAAAGGGTCATTAGGCTTGAAATCCTAAGTAATAAGACAAGAATGGAAATTTATATCCTTTTTTACGTCTAGGTGTAACAAACATAAGTGAACACATACTAATACCATAGAAACCAGCAGCCCTTAGTGAATAAAGAACTGGAACATCAATTTGTGACTGCGTTAGAGAACAATCAGAATATTGTTCACAAGGTGTGTAGCTTGTATACCAATAGCCGGGACGCACACAATGATCTCTTCCAGGAAATAACCATTCAGCTATGGAAAGCATATCCTAAATTCAGAGGAGAATCGAAATTTAGTACATGGATGTATAGAGTGGCCTTAAATACGGCAATTACGCTTTATAGAAAGTCTAAAAAACGCGTAAAGACGCAAGACTTCGATTCCGTGATCTTTAAGATAAAAACAGATGAATACGACCCCACCGAGGAGCAACAATTAACACTCATGTATAAGGCAGTCAAACAATTGGGCGATATTGAAAAAGCCCTGGTGTTTTTGTACCTGGAAGATAAAAATTACAGTGAAATCTCAGACACCCTGGGGATCAGTGAAGTGAACGCGAGGGTAAAAATGAACCGGATAAAAACAAAATTAAGAACAATTCTTAATCCTTAGTACGATGATGGACGAATTAGAATTGCTGAAAAAAGACTGGAAAAGTAAAGAGTCTGAACACCCAAAATTGTCATACGATGAACTCTATGGCATGATCTGGAAGCGATCTTCTTCTATTGTGAAGTGGATCTTTATTATCAGTATTATTGAATTTGTATTACCTCATCTGGTCTATCTCCTTCCTTCCGCCAGAGAGGGTATGCAATTCTATGAAGACCTGGGACTCAAGAATTTGATGTGGGGGATCACCATAGTTCAATACCTGGTTGTCTTTTATTTTATTTACCAATTTTACCAAAGGTACCGTGAGATATCCGCGTTAGACAATGCCAAAGAGTTGATGCACAAGATCATCAGAACCAGAAAAACCGTTAAGAATTATATCATCTTTGCCCTTTCCATGTTCTTGATTACCTTCTTGCTAATTGCTATTGGTATCGCGCTTAGTGAAGGGGATACTTTTATTCATGCATTAAATCTGGAAGAGAAAGCCATGGAAGATTCTATCGATAATATAAAATTTGTGGTAGTAGGAGTACTCATAGCTATGGGTATTCTATGTACTGCCTTTTTGGGACTGATCTATTTCTTAATTTATGGATTGCTGCTTCGAAAATTAGGTAAGAATTACCGTGAATTAAAGCGACTGGAGATCTAAGCTTTCTTGCGCCATTTCCGCTGCTTATTGGCTTCTTCATATTCCAATAGTTCCTCTTGAGGTATTACCTTTAAAAATGAAGGATGCTGCTCAATGGCATATTCAAGTTTTTCTATGATAGATTCCACAGATTCATTATCATAATCAATATCGAGCGGCTCTTTGATCACCATAGATTGTAAGATCCCCTTCTTTTTAACATGCAGCCCTTTCTTATCAAAAGAACGCCTAAAACCGTCAATAACAACGGGCACCACTATTGGTTTATACCTTTTGATGATATGAGCTGTTCCTTTACGAAGAGGTTTCCAGGGAGTAGTAGTACCCTGCGGAAAAGTAATAACCCAACCGTCATTAAGTGCCTTCCCAATATTGGAAATATCACTCATCTTTACCTGCCTGTTAACATCCTGCCCCTCTGCACGCCAGGTCCTTTCAATACTTATAGAGCCTACATATGCCAGGACCTTGGTAAGAAGACTTTTCTTCATGGTTTCTGCAGCGGCAACATAATAGATATTCAATTTTGGATTCCAGAGATAACCCACGTTCTTTATAGAATCTGCACGACCACTTAAACTGGCATTGAATACATGAAACATGGCCACTACATCTGCAAAATAAGTTTGATGATTGCTCACAAAAAGAACGTTGGTTCCCGGTAGATCCCGAATAACCTCTGAACCATCTATTTCCAACGTATTGAATCCTTTATATCGTTGATGGGTCATAATTCCAAGTATCCTGATCAACCATATTTTCAGGAAGAGGATATGACCAAACGGATTTCTTTTAAATAACGGCATAGGCTACAAAACTACAAAATTAGGCTTATACAACCTGCTTAATTAATTCCCTGATCTCGTTTAACATCATGGCAGTTGCACCCCAGACCGTAAAACCATTTAATTCAAAGGCCGGAACTTCAATGTTTTTAGCATAGGATGTTGAAAGGGTTTGAGAGGTAAGAAAGGCGTCATCCATAAGTTGCAATAGTGGTACTTCTATAAGTTGCTCCACCTCTTCCTGTTGCAAAATAAAGGGATCTGGTTTTTTATAGAGACCTACATAAGGTTGTACCCAGAAATTGCTGGGCGGAATATATACTTCACTCATACTTCTGATCACCTCTATATGTTCTGGCTTTACTCCAACTTCCTCATAGGTCTCGCGCAAGGCGGTAGCCAGAATAGAAGAATCTCCTTTTTCTTTTTTCCCGCCGGGAAAGGCCACTTGATTAGAATGTACTCCTTCATAGGCACGTCTTAGAATGAGCAGGACCTGAGTATGATGCCCGGCATCTGGGTAAAATAGTGCCATTACCCCTGCCTTTTTAGGATTTTTTCTGATAATATTGCCCGACTCTAATTCACGAATACGAACTTCAGGAGCCATTTTATAGTGCGCAGCCCTCCCCGGTAGTGGCAGATTTTTTATTTTTGGGATCTGTTCGGTAAATTTTGTAAAATCCATGATCATCCAAAAGTTGAAATACTCCGCAATTATACTATTAATTTTTTTAGGTGCCTGCCGGGAAGCAGTAAAAGCAAACCCCGAAGTTCAAAGCGCAGTTGTGCAATCAGATAGTCTGCAGCCAGAAACTACTGTTGTTGAGGAAACCGAATCCCTAAAAAGCGAGAAGGAAGATCCCTTTGTACTTACCGAGGATAATGCGATCGATTTCTTTTTCAACTATCAAAAAGGATTACCCACCACACGCATTAAATTAACTACAAGTATGGGGAACTTTACCGTAGAATTGTATGATAATGTTCCCTATCATAAGGCCAATTTTATCTACCTCACAAAACAGGGCTATTTTAATAATACCATGTTTCATAGAGTGGTAAAAGACTTTATAATTCAGGGAGGTAATGCTGATAACAGAGAAACATCACGGAAACGAAGAGAAATTGGACGCTACCTCTTACCCCCGGATACCCGGAAAGGGCATAAACATCATCGTGGAACCATTTCCATGCCAAGTAGTGAGATGGACAATCCTCATATGCTGGCAAGTCCGTATGAGTTTTTTATTGTTGTGACGAAGCCAGGCTCCTATCACCTGGATGGAAATTATACTCCTTTTGGCCGGGTAATTGAAGGAATGGATATTGTTGATCTTATCAACCAACAACCGGTGGATGACGGAGATTGGCCTTCGAGAAATATCTATATCCAGAAAGCCGAAATTGTGAATTAGGTTATTACTTTTCTGTATTCCTGTAAATATTGGGAAGGGCTATCTTGTACTTTACCGCCAATAAACGGATGCCTATCACTACTATAATGGCAACTACAAACGCATATTCCTCAATAATTGGTAGTCTTCTGATCAAAAAATAGCTGCCTCCACCCAGAATACATGCCGTGGCATAGATCTCTTTCCGAAAAATCACCGGGATCTCATTGCATAAAATATCCCTTATTACCCCGCCGAAACTGGCCGTTATGGTTCCCAAAGCAATGCACATGATCGGAATTAAGTCGGCTTGTAATCCCTTATCTATTCCCACCATGGTATAGAGTCCGATCCCTATGGTATCAAATAAAAATAATGACTTCCTAAGATAGCGCAATCGTTCCCGGAACAGAATTGCGAAAATTACGGCACCAAGTATAGTGAAGGTATAGATAGACTCACGCATCCAAACTACAGGTGTATTACCGATGAGCATATCACGCAGTGTTCCTCCGCCAACGGCAGTTACAAATGCAATGATAAACACCCCAAAAAGATCTAGCTTTTTGTCCATGGCCACCAATACGCCTGAGATGGCAAAAGCAATGGTCCCTAAAATGTCAATAGTAAGATAGAACAAGCGTCAAATTATTTTCGGCAAAGATAAAGTAACTTTAATTTACGCTGAGGTAAGTTCTGTGCATTATTAGTCTTTAGCATTTGTAAAGAAATAAGTCATTGATTTGCTTCTCAAAAAAAATCGCGACCTTAGAAAAATGAACTATGTCCTAATTTTATTTATATCCCTTATGGTGCAAGAAGCAAATACCCTTTTTCAATTTACTGCAAATACTGATCCATTGAGCTGGACAGTGGTCAATGACGGTGTTATGGGTGGGCTTTCAAAAGGTCGTCTGACAATCAGTGACGAGGGGCGCGGAATTTTTCAGACGAGAAGGAGACAAAATTTGATGGTGGATTACTTAGAAACCCCACCAATTTTGACTCACGTTTTGAACTAACCAAAATGGATCCCGCACTCTACAACCAGGTCAGAAACTTAAAAGACAACGAGATTTCATATCCGATACTGGAGGAAGATCCTAGGGGAGGCCCTCCCACCTATAAAATCCTGAAAGTAACCAACCGGTACGATGAGCATGTTGCCGATTTTGCCAAAGATTACATAAAAATACAAGAGCTGGCACTTCGCGAGAAACAGTTTAAGGCTATTAAGGAATGGATGGAAGAACACATAAAAGATACCTATGTAAGTGTAAGTGGTGAAAACAAAGGTTGTGATTTTTCCAATAAATGGATAAAAGATTAAAAATGTCTGATGTAGCTGCTATAGGAAGTCTGGTAGACAGGCACCACGCCCTTAAAAAGGAAATCGCCAAGGTAATTATCGGACAGGAAAAAGTAATCGATCAGATATTACTTTCAATATATACAGGGGGCCATTCTTTGCTAATTGGAGTACCGGGACTGGCGAAAACCTTGATGGTAAATACGATAGCGAAAACACTAGGACTCGATTTTAAACGAATACAGTTTACTCCAGACCTCATGCCCAGCGATATTCTTGGCAGTGAAATACTGGATCAGAACAGGAGTTTTAAATTTATTAAAGGACCTGTATTTGCCAATATCATCCTTGCGGATGAGATCAACAGAACTCCTCCTAAGACCCAGGCAGCGCTGTTAGAAGCCATGCAGGAAAGGGCAGAAGGGGTTGCCTGAGTTAACCCAAAAGGGTGGCGTCCCACCGCGGGCGATTCAGAGTTCCACGCCTTGTGGTAAGACCAAAGCCGTGCCTGTGAACGAAATCCCCCCAAGAGGCTGTCCGACAACTCTCCGAAAGCCCTGTATGTCATTCTGAGCGAAGCGAAGAATCCCATAGATCC
>NZ_CAMYKH010000092.1 GCF_947258935.1 uncultured Muriicola sp. | reverse complement strand
AAGGCTATCCTGGCAGAAGGTGCACAGGGATCCTTACTCGATATAGATTTTGGTACCTATCCCTATGTAACCTCTTCAAATACTACAGCTGCAGGAGCCTGTACCGGGCTTGGAGTAGCCCCAAACCAAATTGGCAAGGTGTATGGCATTTTTAAAGCCTATGCAACCAGAGTGGGAAGTGGTCCTTTCCCCACAGAATTATTTGATGAAGATGGTGCTACTATGGGACGAGTTGGCAATGAATTTGGTGCTACCACCGGAAGACCAAGGCGTTGTGGTTGGCTAGACCTGGTGGCCCTTAAATATGCCGTGCAAATAAATGGGGTTACCCATCTAATGATGATGAAATCTGATGTTTTAAGTGGATTTGAGACCATCAAAGTATGTACAGCTTATCATTATCAGGGTAAAAAGATCTCACATTTGCCTTACAATATTGAAGCTTCCAATGTAACACCTGTTTACACAGAGCTCAAAGGATGGAAACAAGATCTTACAAAGATGAACTCTGAGGAACAAATACCCAAAACTCTGATGGACTATATACAGTACCTTGAAGAAGCTCTGGATGTGCCTATTCAGATAGTCTCTGTAGGACCAGACCGGACGCAGACCATACACAGGGAACTGGCGGTTTCATAAGACCGTTACCGGTCTTCAAGTATTAAAACTGTATTAAAGAAGACCCTTCTGCATCAAAAAATCCTATTTTTGGTCAAAATTCTGCCCTTGAAAGGAATATTTTGCATACTTATCTACATGCTTACCCTAAGTTGGGTTAGTGCCCAGGATAACGATCCTAAACCAAGGCAGATCAATATTGTATACGGAGCCAATTTTACCAAGGATGAGGTAAACTATCCCGGAGCTTCTATTTTTAGCAAAGATGACAAACAGGTCCAATTTGAACATCAGGGTGCCGATCTTTGGTGCGACATTGCCATTTTTTATCAAAAAGAGAACAAATTAAAGGCCATAGGAAATATTAGGCTTACTCAAGGCGATTCTGTACAGATGAGCAGTGGGAAGATAGATTATGACGGCAACGTAAAACTGGCGAAGGCATGGGAAAAGGTAGTATTGAAGAATTCAGACATGACCCTGAGAACAGATACACTCTATTTTGACAGGGAAAACCAGGAATCGTATTACAATAATTCCGGGACCATCATTGATTCTGCCAATACCCTGACCAGTAAAATTGGCCGGTATTTTATGGAACTCAAGAAATACCAGTTCCTGCAAAATGTCAATATCAAAAATCCGGAATATACTGTAGAATCGGCCCAACTCGACTATTACACAACCTCGAAGAATGCCTATATGTACGGACCCTCTACTATCACAGGGGATACCTATACCATATACTGTGAACGGGGATTCTACGACACAAAAGTAGAAACGGGGTATGGCATAAAAAACACCAAGATCAACTACAATAACAGGATCATAGAAGGCGACAGCGTTTATTTTAATAAAGCACGAGAATTTGCTTCGGCTACCAATAACATAACAGTGACCGATACCATCAATAATGGGCTAATAAGAGCCCATTACGCGGAAGTCTACAAGGCCAAGGATTCATTATTTGCAACCAAAAGAGCCGTATCTATTAGCCTGGTGGAACAAGATTCGTTATATATCCACGGAGATACACTTATGGTAACAGGCAAGCCCGATGATCGAATTCTACGGGCCTTTCGGAATACAAAATTCTATAAGACCGATTTGAGTGGGAAATGCGATTCCCTGCATTTTGAACAAAAAACCGGGATTACCCAATTGATCCGAAATCCCATCTTGTGGAACATGGAGAACCAGATGACCGGGGATAGCATCCTTCTTATCTCTGACATGGAAACAGAAAAATTAGACTCACTCAAGGTTATTAATAATGCCTTTGTTATTTCTCAGGATACCATTGGGAAAGTGGGCTTTAATCAGGCCAAAGGAAAAGACCTTTTCGGGAAGTTTATAGAGAATGAACTCAAGATAGTAGACCTGGTAAAGAATACAGAGGTCATTTATTATATGTACAATGATGATGATGAACTCATAGGGATCAACAAGACTATTTGTAGTGCTATTCATATGACATTTGAGAATAGCGATATTGAGGATATCACATTTATTACCAACCCGGATGGGGATATTTTCCCCGAAGAAGAGCTGCCGGAAAACAGTAGAAAGCTAAAAGGTTTTATCTGGAGAGGCGATGAACGCATACGGAGCAAAGAAGCCCTATTTGATGATGACGATAACAACATACAACTCGTAAAAATAAAGGGAATAGACAATCCTATTGATACGGATATAGATGCAACCACCTCTGAGGTTGAAAAGAAAGCACGCGATTTTATCAATTCATCTACTTCTAAAAAAGTTCAAATAGAAAAAAGCATACCGTCTGCGGCCAAGTCTATCCCTGCTAAAAAGATCACAGGCGATAAAAAACGCTTTGAAGAATCAAAAGGAGAAGCAGATCTTACTCCCGGATATTACCTAATTGCCAACGTCTTTAAAAAAGAGGAGAACTTCTTAAAATTTACCCGCATCCTATCGGATAGGGGCATACAACCAAAATCCTTTTTCCGCAGCCTCAACCAGTACACCTATGTATATCTTGAGCGCTATGACACAGAGGCTGAAGCGGTTAAAGCGCGAGATTCCCAATTCAATGGGAAATACACAGATGAAATATGGATATTCCGGGTATTAGATAAGTAATAAAGCTATGAAACAGGATTTTTTTTCCTATCAGGCACAAACCACCCCGCATCCTCTGGCAATGGAGGTGTCTCACGCAAAGGGGAGTTATATCTATGATACACAAGGAAAGGCTCATCTCGATTTTGTAGCCGGTGTTTCTGCCTGTAGTCTGGGTCATTGCCATCCAAAAATAATAGCAGCGGTAGAAAAACAGACGAAGGAATATATGCATGTCATGGTCTACGGAGAATATATTCAAGGACCTGCGGTGGCGTATTCAAAAATGCTGGCAAGCCTGTTACCTGAACCTTTGGAGACTACCTATCTTGTAAATTCAGGAACTGAAGCCATTGAAGGGGCACTAAAATTGGCCAGGCGGGTTACTGGGAGATCACAGATCATAGCTGCAAAAAATGCCTATCACGGAAATACCATGGGAAGTCTGAGTCTTATGGACTATGAAGAGCGAAAAGCCCCATTTAGGCCTTTGTTGCCCGATATTGGGTTTATTGCCTTCAACAATATGGAAGATCTGAACAAGATCACCAAAAAAACTGCAGCTGTTATTTTAGAGACTATTCAAGGAGGTGCCGGTTTTGTTCTACCTGAAGACAATTATCTTATGGCGGTTCGTGATAAATGCACTGCAATGGGAGCACTTCTCATCCTGGATGAAATTCAGCCAGGATTTGGGAGAACGGGTAAACTATTTGCTTTTGAGCATTATAATATTGTCCCTGATATTTTGGTCATCGGAAAAGGAATGGCGGCAGGACTACCGGTAGGTGCCTTTACAGCATCCCTTAAGATGATGGCCACCTTAAAAGAGAAGCCCATGCTTGGTCATATCACCACTTTTGGGGGAAACCCAGTGATCGCGGCCGCTGCCCTGGCAACCCTTACGGAAATAACAACTACCTCCCTGATACCCCAAACCACGGAAAAAGAGGCTCTGTTCAGATCTTTGCTAAAACATCCACTAATCAAGGAGATCAGGGGAAAAGGACTGATGCTTTCTTTGATTATGGAAAGTAGTGAGATTGCAAATGATTTAGTACTTTTGTGCGCCCAAAACGGACTTGTCCTATTTTGGTTGCTTTTTGAAAAAAAAGCGGTACGAATCACCCCTCCCCTGACAATTTCTGAGGACGAAATTGAAGAGGGCTGTGCGGTGATTCTAAAGGTATTAAACAGCTTAAAACAATAAGTTGTTAACTATTTTGTTAATAATATAGCCCCTACACGGAGATAAAAGTAGATTAAAAAACTATTTTTAAGTCCATAGATTAACCAAGCACTTTCCTATGGCGTTAGATCCTAACGAGAAACCGCACCAGCCCATTACAAAATTCGAATCCATGCTCAAGACAGATGATGTCTACTTCTTCGATTCCGAAGATTTTGAAGACATTATTCACCACTACTTGAACAACGGAAAGATCTCCCTGGCAAAGAAGGCAATTAAGATAGGCTTACAGCAACACCCCGAATCTATGGAGCTCAAACTCTTAGATGTGGAAGTTCTTGTGTTTGAGAACAACCTGGAAGTGGCAGAAAAGATACTGGATAATTTACAGCTGCTAGACAGCACCAATGAGGAGATCTATATTCAAAGAGCCAATATCTATTCCAAGAAAGACAACCATGAAGCGGCAGTGGTCCTATTAAACAAAGCTCTGGAAATGACGGAGGAAAGCTTTGATATTTATGCACTTTTAGGCATGGAATATCTTTTTATGGATGATTTTGAACGAGCAAAGACACATTTTATGAAATGTGTGTCCTTTGATGAACAAGACTATTCCTCCCTATATAATGTGATCTATTGCTATGAATTCCTTGAAGATTATGAAGGAGCTATTCAATATTTGAATGATTACCTGGAACGAAATCCTTACAGCCAGGTAGCTTGGCATCAACTCGGGAAACAGTACTTTACCATTAAAATGTTTGAAGAGGCCCTCGCCGCATTCAATTTTGCTATTATCGCGGATGATACTTTTATTGGAGCCTACTTTGAAAAAGGAAAGGTCCTTGAAAAATTAGGGAAGTACAACGAGGCCATTGAAAACTACGAAACTACCATCAAAATAGACGATCCCACCTCCCATGCCTATCTGCGTATTGGAAAGTGCCATGAAAAGTTAAAGAATTACGATATGGCAAAATTTTATTTCTACCAGACAGTACATGAGGACCCTTTGTTAGATAAAGGTTGGTTAGCTATTACAGACTTTTATTTTAAGATTCACAAATATGACAGGGCGCTGTATTACGTCAATAAAGCCATCAATATAGATGGTGAAAATGCCAAATACTGGAAGAAATGTGCCCGTATCCATGCGGCTTTAGAGCACTTTGATGAAGCTGATTTTGCTTATAAACAAACAGTAGATCTTGGAAATTACGAATTAGATACATGGCTCAACTGGGCCGAAGTAGTTACACAAAATCAGGACCCGGAAGCAGCCATACAGATCTTGCTTCAAGGCCTTGAGTTCTATCCGGATAAAGCGCTGATCCAATTTAAAATGGCCGGTCTGTATCTAATGGCCAATGACCTTGTTAAAGCACAATACCGCTTAAGGAAAGCCCTAAAACAAGACTTTGATCACTTGCGTTATTTCCAGGAAGAATTCCCTTCTTTTTACGACTCTGTCTGGGCACAGAATATAATAGCAAGTATCCAGAAGGCTTCCGACTAAAAAAACTACTTTTGTTTTTTTTATTGCTATGGGAGACCGTTCATTACTTCAATATCTTATCGTTGCTTTAAAGGGAATTGCCATGGGAGCCGCCGATGTGGTCCCAGGTGTCTCAGGTGGCACCATTGCTTTTATCTCCGGGATCTATGAAGAATTGATCACTTCTATCAATCAGATCAACTTTTCGCTTCTTAAGACACTGCGTAACCAAGGAGTGGCCGCGATGTGGAAACAGGTCAATGGAAATTTTCTAACATCAATTTTTCTGGGAATAGCTATTAGTGTTATTACCCTGGCCAAACTTATTAGCTGGCTATTGGTGAATCAACCAGTGCTGTTGTGGTCATTCTTCTTTGGCTTAGTGATCGCCAGTATTATTTTTGTTGCCAGAGCCATTGAAAAATGGAATCTTGCCGCGTTCTTTATGTTAGCTCTGGGAGCCGCCGTAGCTTACTACATTACTCAATTACCTCCGGTAGAAAATACAGAAAGTCTTCCCTATCTTTTCCTTTCTGGGGCGCTTGCTATTTGTGCCATGATACTTCCGGGGATCTCCGGCGCCTTTATCCTGGTTTTGCTAGGGTCTTATAAAACCGTATTGGATGCCGTCCATGAACGAGATTATGCCATTTTGCTTACCGTTTTTGTCGGTGCAATTTTCGGACTCTTGTCCTTTGCCCGACTCCTTAAATGGATGTTTCAAAATTACAAGAATATAACCCTTGCTCTATTAACCGGATTTATCATAGGTTCTCTCAATAAAATATGGCCGTGGAAGAACGTATTAGAATCCAAGGTGTTTGATGGAAAGACCATCCCTATACTGGAAGAAAATGTCTCCCCATTCTCCTACCCCGGCGATCATCAACTTCTCTGGGCCATTTTGCTGGCTATCCTTGGTTTTTCGCTTATTTTTATGCTTGAAAAGCTTGCTGCCAAAAAATAAAGCACAGTATCATGCATCAGCCCAGATCTTTTATTGATAAAGTATTCCTGATTATCAAGGGATTGGCCATGGGTACTGCCAACAAAGTTCCAGGTGTCTCAGGGGGCATAGTAGCCTTTGTAGCAGGTTTTTATGAGGAATTCATATATTCCCTTCAAAAAATTAATCTAAAGGCTTTTAAATTGCTTTTTAACGGGCGATTTAAAAGTTTCTACCGATACGTAAACGGGCAGTTTCTAAGCCTGCTTATTTTTGGGATGCTGGTGAGTTATTTTAGTGTCTCCAAACTTCTGGACTATTTTCTGGAACACAATGAACTATATGTTTGGGCCACTTTCTTTGGGATGATCATTGGGTCCATTTATTTTATCGCCAAAGATTACAAACACTGGAACAACAAAACCATCACTTATGGGATCATCGGACTCCTAGTTGGTGTTTCCATTAGTTTTTTAAGTCCGGCCAAAGAAAACGACAACCTTTTGTTTATCTTTTTGTGCGGTATGATCAGTGTTTCAGGCATGACCCTTCCAGGGCTTTCCGGTTCCTTCATTCTTATACTCCTGGGTAATTACGTCTTGCTTCTGGTAGACTCCGTTAATTCCCTTTTCGATACGCTGGCGGAAGTATTTCAGGGAGATTTTGGGTTTACTTCAAATGCAGAACGACTTAACACATTAAAAATATTGGCTGTCTTTACTCTTGGTTCTGCTACCGGCCTGGTAACCTTGTCTCATATATTGGGTTATGTGTTAAAACATTTCAAGCATATTACCACAGCCGTGATCATAGGGTTTATCACTGGGAGTCTTGGGGTGGTATGGCCATGGAAACGTACCATTTATGTATTAGATAGCCTGGGAAACCATATGTTTGATAGCAATGGTAATGAGATCATTAAAAATTATGAACGATATTTGCCCGATATGAGCCTTGCAGATACCTGGTGGGCCTTTGCCTATGTAGTGCTGGGTATAGGTATTCTTATAGCGTTAGAGTGGTATGGAAAATTCAGAACAAAAGCATAGCTTCGGACTCCTGGGGCGCGATATTACCTATTCCTTTTCCAAGGGATATTTTAAAGATTTCTTTAAAAAAGAAGGAATTCACAACGCTACCTATGAAAACTTTGATCTTCGTGATATTTCAGACCTAGAGACCATCCTAAAAGAATATCCGGAACTAAGAGGATTGAATGTAACCATCCCCTACAAAGAGGAGATAATCCCCTATCTGCATACCTTAGATCCCGAAGCAGCCACTATTGGGGCCGTAAACACAATAAAATTTACTAATGGATTTCGAAGATCTCTGGAACCTTTTCTTGTAAAACAATCTCATAAGCACGCTCTGATCCTGGGAACCGGAGGTGCTTCGAAAGCTATTGCCTATACATTGCAACAATTGGGGATCAACTACCATTTTGTTTCCAGGAACCCTGAAAATGAGCAATGGGGATATCAAATGCTGAACCAAAAGCAGATGGAACAACATACCCTCATCATTAACTGCACTCCTCTGGGTACCTATCCCCGATTGACAGAAAAACCATCCATTCCATACGCATTCATAGGTGTTGATCACCTCATGTATGACCTGGTCTATAATCCAGAAAAATCGGCCTTTCTACAAGAAGGTGAACAACGAGGGGCGACTATTTGTAATGGTCTGCCAATGCTGCAATACCAGGCTCAAAAAGCATGGGAGATCTGGCAGGAATAGGTATTCAATAGCCTTATACTTCTTAAAACACAAGGGTAAGCACCTTAAAAAGATCCCGGAATACCTTTGATGTCTCTGGGGTTGTTAGTATCTTACAAGGGGATTGAGTTCCACAAGCACATAACATCCAAAAAATAGAATGTTGGAAGAAAAAGAACAGAAACTACACACTGATGTAGGGGGTAAAGTAACATCGGAAACTACTGAGAAGACACAACCCTCAGAGAAAACTACCGAAAAAGCAGCCAAGACAACATCAAAAGATGTTGCCATAAAAAAGGGTGCAGTTACTACAAAGAAAAAAGTTGCTAAAGTGGCTAAAAATAATGCTGATCTTGAAAAGAAAGATGAGGTTGTTGCAGAGAAGAAGAAGACCACAAAAGCAACTGCGAAAACAGTGGATGCTGATGTAGAAGCCGGGGAAGTGGTTGACGCCAAGAAAAAAGCAACCAAAAAGGCAGTTGCGAAAAAAACAGAAGATGTAGGTGAAAAAAAAGTGCCTACGGCAGAAAAAAAAGCGGCCCCAACAGCAGAAAAAAAAGAAGTTCCGGTTAAAGAAGAAAAGGAGGATGGCCTTAATGAAATTGAGGAAACAAATGCAGAGGATGCCGAGGATGAGGACAATCACAGGAGACATCATATCCCCATTCATGATTACCACTCCATGACCATGGAGAATCTGGTTGGGGAACTACAACGTCTGGTTAGGAATGAGAAGGTGCAAGCCATTAAGAACCATGTGGATGGGATCAAAACCGAATTCGACCTTAAGTTCCAGGAGTTTTTAGAGGAAAAAAAGGAGGAATTTATTAGCCATGGCGGCAACGAAATAGATTTTAGATACAATTCGGTTGCCAAAAGACAGTTCAATGAGGTATACTCGGAATACAGGGAGAAGCGAAACGCTTACTATAAAACCCTGGAGACCAACCTAAAACAAAATTTGGAAAAGCGTTTACAAATCATTGAAGAACTAAAAGGGCTGGTGAATGTAGAAGAAGACATCAATACTACCTATAAAAATTTTAAGGACCTACAGGAACAATGGCGCCATGCAGGCGCCGTACCCAGGAGCCAATACAATGATGTTTGGCGTACCTATCACCATCATATAGAGATCTTTTATGACTTCCTGCATCTAAACAGGGAGTTACGCGATCTCGATTTTAAACACAACCTGGAAGAAAAGGAAAAATTAGTGCAACGCGCTGAAGCCCTGGCGGATTATTCTGATCTGAACAAGGCATTCCGGGAACTCCAAACCCTTCATAAGATCTGGAAAGAAGATATTGGCCCTGTAGACAAGGAACATAGAGAGGCCATTTGGGAGCGATTTAGCAATGCCACCAAGGCCATGCACAATCGCAGACAGGAGCATTTCAAGGAGATGGAGAAAGGATTTGAGGAGAATCTTGTAAAAAAGAACGAGTTAATCGCTGCCATTGGCAAATTAGCTGAAGACGTTGCTACACATCACAAGGGACTGCAAAAACAGATCAAGGAATTGGAAGACCTGCGATCTGCCTTTTTTAAGGCAGGAAAAGTTCCTCAAAAGGTGAATGAAGAGACCTGGAGCCGATTTAAAGATGCGGTTAGGGCCTTTAACCGTAAGAAAAATGTCTACTATAAGAACCTTAAAAAGGAACAACAAGACAACCTCGACAAGAAAAGAGAGTTAGTGAAATTGGCACTTTCTCTAAAAGAAAGTGAAGAATGGGATATGGCTACCCCTGAGATGAAACGTATTCAGCAGGAGTGGAAACAGATAGGACACGTACCCAGGAAGTATTCGGATAGCATCTGGAAAGAGTTTAAAACGGCCTGTAATCATTATTTTGACCGTATGCATGCCCAAAAGAATAAGGCCAGTGGCGCAGAAACGGAAAATCTGGAGAAGAAAAATGCCTGTTTGGAGAAACTTCAAGCCTTTGAACCAGGGAAAGCAAGAGATGAAGACATTAAAAAAATCAAATCCTATATAGACGAATGGAAGACCATTGGTAGGGTACCATTTAAAAAGAAGCATATCAATGATAAGTTTAATAAGGTGGTAGATGCCATTCTTAAGAAACTGGGGGTGACTCAACAAGAATCTGAATTGTTGAAATACGGCAATAAATTACAGCAATTAAGCTCCAAAGATGATGAATACGCCCTGTTGAAAGAGCGCAGTTTTATCAAACGTAGAATTGATGAAGGCAAGAGCGAAATTATTCAGCTGGAAAACAATTTACAATTTTTCTCCAACGCGTCCGAAGACAATCCGCTTGTAAAGGAGGTGATTGAGAAATTAAACAAACAAAAAGAAGCCTTAAAAACCTGGAAGGCCAAGCTTAAAAAGATCAATATTCTACAGCATTCACTTGCCAAAGAAGAGGAGGATGAGCAAACAGACGAGGAAACAGAAGTTTCTGATACTATAAATAAAGACACATAACCATGGAAAAAGGCAAATCAAGTAAAAAGATCACCCGTGTAGGGGAAGACGAATCAACTGCCGCTTCAGCTGCAGGATCAAGGGCGTTTGTTCCCACCGATGAAAACAAAGGGAAAGCGCGGACCTTGCGTATTATTGCTATTATTCTTTGGGCCATTGCCATAGGTTTTGAAGTATGGGCCATTCTTATGCTAAGGGAAGCTCCTATCAATATGACCTGGCTTATTGGCATCATTGTGGTAGAACTGATCTTTGTTATTATTGGTTCCGTTCTTTGGAAAAAGTCGAATCGGTTAGATCCGGCATCGGAAAAGGATAAGTTCAAATTTTTTGTGCAGAATCAGTTAGGCCTAATTATTAGTGTAATTGCATTCTTGCCCCTGGTGATCCTTGTTTTCACCAATAAGAACATGAGTGGAAAACAAAAGGGCATTGTAGGTAGTATTGCCGTAGTGGCCCTTTTAATAGCCGGGATTACAGGAACTGATTTTAACCCGCCTTCCCAGGAGCAATATGCCGAACAGACCAAGCAAGTTGAATTATTGAACCAAGGGGTTAATAGTGTGTATTGGACAAAATCTGGTAGAAGTTATCATCTTTTCCAGGATTGTTCCTATATCAATACAGACCGGACCACTGAAATCTTTGAAGGTACCGTTGCCCAGGGAAGAGAATTAAAGAATATTACAGACCTCTGCGATCGTTGTCAGGCCAGAGCGGAGAAAGCAAAAGGTCTGGAAACCAATTAAGCAAGGGTCAATACTTTATAGATGTAGGTAAAAGGGGGATACAACATTCTCAGGAATATTATCCTAAATGGCTTAAGCCAATTTAGCAGTATTCTTAGAAGTCTTAAAAGACAATTCCTTTTTGATTCTGCTATTCTTAAAACGATAAAGACGGGCAACACTGTTTTCTTTAGCAGTAGCAGTAACGATCTCTTTCGTAGCAGTTTCTACTTTTACTTCAGCAGTAGTTTCCTGAGCCTGAGCTGCGAATCCGATAAGAAGAATAAAGATTAAAGTTACGATAGCTTTCATGTTGTGCGTTTTATATAATAAAAACGCCATGAGAGGGGGTTTGACCGGTTACCGTTCGCTGAAAAACCCTTATTTTTCGGTATCTGGCAAGAACTTGGGTAAAGTGTAAATAATCATCGGTGAACGTACATAACCCCTAAAACCGTTTACCGAAAAAAAGGGTTCCTTATCGGAGAAAATAGCCCTAAAATAAAGGTCAATACTACTTAGTTAGCGATTACTTTTTGAACTACCTTAGTTATACCTTAACCAGAGGTAGCAGTTTGATTATTCACTCTATTTATGTTACCCAATGAAAAGAAACCAATTTATGGCAACTGCCGTTGCGCTTGCTTCTATTCCATTTTTTGCGTTTGCAAACAGTAAAAAACAGACCAAAAGAGCAGATAAAGGTTTTAAGATCCCGGCAGGGGAAGGTCGGTTACACGGGCATATTGTACTTCAGGGCGTGAACAATAATATCATGGATGTAAAAGTTTCCGGCTCAGACACCAATGGCGACCTGGCGATTTTTGAACAAACTTCGCTCTCACCGGGTAAAGGGACACCTCTGCATGTGCATCATTACCAGGATGAAGTATTCTATGTTATAGAGGGGGAATACCGTTTTCAGGTAGGCTCAGACAGATATACGCTTGTGAAGGGAGATAATATTTTTCTTCCAAGAGCAGTACCTCACGCCTGGACACAGGTATCAAAAACAGGAAAAATGAATGTGCTATTTCAGCCAGCAGGAAAACTGGAGGAGTTTTTTCTTACCATGTCCTCCCTGGATCATGAACCCTCCAAAGAAGAGATCAAAAAGATCTTTGAGGACAATGACATGGCAGTGATTGGCCCCCCTTTGGTAATTGATTAGTAGTTATTTAGAGAAGATCGAATATTAGAAGCTATTGGATATTCCGATTTTAGAGCTATTTTAGTGATAAGCTCTATTTTATGAATACTCTTTTCAAAAGACCCCATTACTTTTTTCTCCCGGCAAGCCTGTTGATGGCAGTAATTGGATTTTTTATACCGCCGAATGCAGTGGCGTATGATCTATATGATACCTCTTATGTGATCTCTAATACCTTTGGATTTCATCTATTTGCTCTTATAGGCTTTATCATGGCTTATGGCTACTGGACGGCCTACCGCAGGGAAAGGGTCCTGTCTTATCGCTTAAATGCTATTCATGTATTGATTTCTGCTTTGGGACCCCTGGGTATTTATATTGCTTCCCTATTTTACCGGGCGGTGTTACCCCCTTCTGAGAATGTAGTAGCAGACTGGGAACACAATATGTCTGTAAGCATGGTGATCTTCGCTTTGGCATTGATTACCCTGGTAGTTCAAATAGTATATCCGGTAAATCTGATCCGGGCAATTTGGCAAGGTAAAAGAGAAACTAAGGATTAAGCCAATTTAGCAGTGTTCTTAGAAGTCTTAAAAGATAATTCCTTTTTGATTCTGCTATTCTTAAAACGATAAAGACGAGCAACGCTGTTCTCTTTAGCAGTTTCAGTAACGATCTCTTTCTTAGCAGTTTCTACTTTTACCTCAGCAGTGTTATCCTGAGCCTGAGCTGCGAAGCTGATGAAGAAGATAAAGATGATTGTTAGTAGCGTTTTCATGTCTTGCGTTTTATATATATAAAACGCAAGCACAAGGCATTCACAGGGTTGCCGTTCGCTGAAAAACCCTTATTTTTCGGTATCTGGCAAGAA